>DAOUJE010000018.1:0-6121 GCA_034423055.1 Dehalococcoidia bacterium
GCCACCATCAAGCCAACCCCCATGCCGAACATGCGCCAAGTAAGATCCGATTTCAAATCCGAAACTGATGTCTCTAACTTGGCGTCCAACTGGGCGATGTCGGTTTTGACCTCTGCAAGGTCGGCCTTGGTCGCAAGATGTTCCAAGGTCGCCTTGATCGAACTGACCTCTTGTTCGACTTTCGTCATACGTTCTTCCATCGTTGCCATACGGTGTGCACCTCGATGTAGTTCTGATGTTCTACATCAAGATTAGCACTCTCACCTCATTCGTCAACCTTCATTTGTCACAAATCTCACAACTTCTGGAACTTCCTGACTCTCTGACCCATCTCTGGCGTGCCGATCTCCGCCACATAGATGCTGCCCTCAGAGTCGGTCCAGATGCCGTGTCCGGCACCCAGGATCTTGGCTTCGTCATCTCCGTGCCAGCGCGTCACCAGTTCGCCATCCAAAGTCCAGATCGAAACCGCACGATCGCCGCCCTGCTCTGCGACATACGCCAGACCGTCGCGGAAGTGGATATCCCCCGGCGCCGACATATCAGTCCACTCAGTGATGAAATTACCGTCGCCGTCAAAGATCTGAACGCGATTGTTCTCACGGTCACAGCCATAAACTCGGCCGTCATCGTCGACGCCGACGTTGTGCACCAATGCAAACTCGCCCGGTCCGCCGCCAGGTATACCCCAGGCCATCTCATACGTCCCATCCGCTGAGAAGCGGTGTATCCGGCGGTTGCCATAACCGTCCGAGACATAAATCTTGCCGCTCGGACCAATCGCAATCCCAGTAGGCGAGTTGAACGGATCGCCGTGCCTGCCGTCCCATGTAACCGTCACGCTCGCCCAGTCACGCTCGCCAAGCTCCATCAGAATCTCGCCCGATTGGTTGTGCTTCGTTACGATATGACGCTGCTTCTCCGACAGCCAGATGTTGTCGTCCGAGTCGATGAAGATGCCATGCGGCTCACGGAAGAAGAACTCCGGCGCGACACCGAGCGTCAGACCATATCCCCAACTGCCGACCAATTCGCCATCCGTCGTCCACCAAGTAACCGGATGCTGTTCCCGAGCGAACACCCAAACCCTGTCCTTCGAGTCGACCGCCACATCCGACGCCATCCCGAACTTCCAACTCTCCGGCATCTTCGGCGGCCACTCCGGCAACACCTCGTACCTGTAATCTCCATCACCGACGATCGTCATGACATCTCTCCTCGCCCGCAGGCGCCAAGTCCATTAGCTATGCCATGAATGTTACGGCAAACAGGACGTGTGCGTAACCACAATCTTTCGTCCCCTTCGCGAACCGCAGCCCTAAACCATGTCATTCTGAACGAAGCGCAGCGGAGTGAAGACGCAGGGGGCGCACGACGATGCCAATGTCATTCTGAACGGAGCGGAGCGGAGTGAAGAATCTCTCGCGACCACCCTGAATACACGCCCTCCACGTTGCGGAAGACGGGGCACAAAGCAAATCAAGCGGTAACCCCGTGCACCCTAATCATCAACCGTCATTCAAGGAGTAGTGATCAACCTCGATCCAACAAGACTGGATCCGGTCCGGATGGAACATGTCTGAACCGTCGAATCCGTCGAAATCATCGCTCTCGTAAAAGCTGCTCTCACTGAAAAACATGCAGTCCTCAAGGCTGCCGGACTCACCTCTCACGTATACGGCTCTGCTGCGGTCACTTGGAAAAATCGTGTAGCCAGACCCGTCTCTAAACAGATCGTTCCCTTCAATATCTGCGAAATTGCCCCCTTGCATCTCGGCATCTCCCTCTGATGTGAGGCGATACAGCGAGTCTCCAATCTGTATTTCAGATTCGCTACGCTCAGGCAGAACGTACCCGACAGTTTCTTGAACAACATCACACAACATCAACGCGTCATGATCATCGGAATAAACAAACAGCGACGCACTATCATCCTCTGCGGGCGATCCGAGCGGTCTGCACCCGTCCGCGCGTTCGACCACCAAGTTGCCGAATATCACCGCGCCCACAACCAGAACTCCGAGCAACGCAAACGACACAACTGGCACTGCGATTGACTTCAGACTGCTTTGGTTCATGGATTTTCCAAACATTGCCCAGTTCCTCAAGTCATTGAGTAACGTGTATGTGAGTTACAACTAGATTACCATCGCTCTACGTAGTTACCGCGATCCTTGATGCCGCAACATAGTCAAGACACGACCAAGCGACTCGTCATACTGGCCATCGACGATGCTTGGCGCCGATTCCGTGATTCGTTCAACGAACTCCGCAGCGAAGACATCTTGGAACCAGGTGCTTGCGGTAACTGGTCAGTCAACGAAGTTCTTTGGCACATCAGCGCATGGGAATCACTGCTTATGGAAGCCCTCGAAACGCCAGACGACGGCTACGACTACCCAGAACCAGATGCCGACACATTCAATTCCGAAGCCGTCTCCACTATGACCGACGCATCGGCCCGCGAAGTAATCGAACGCCTAGAGTCGACTCATCGCCGTCTCCGCGACGCTCTAGCCAACACACCCGCCAGCCACTTCGACCAAAACCACCCCAGACGCCGTTTGATCGACGAGTGGTCGTTCCTCCACTACGAGGAACACTCCGCGCAGATCGGGGCATGGCGGGCTGAGTGTATAGGCGGTTCGCCGCGCTAAACCGACACCCACTTCCGCAAGCTGGTCACTTCCCGTGGCGGATTGAGCTTCGAACCGGTATTGGTGTAGGAAACTTCTGCGACGTAGACCGCGCCCGTCGAATCCGTCGCAATCCCGTGCGATGCGATGAATTGGTCGTGGCCTTCTCCGGCAAGCCCTGCGCCGAAGGAGTCGACTTCGTTTAGGTCGGTGTCTAGGACAGCGACGCGTTGACCAAGGTTGGGAACACCGCTCTGCACTTCAGGTGCACCTGCCTCAGCTACGTAGATTCGATCATCTCCGGCCTGTCCATTCGACGTAGCGATTGGACGATGCATGTGCTTCTGGCCGAGATATTCGCCATCTAGATCGAAAATCTGGATCCGGAAATTCTCCCGGTCCGCCACCACGATCTTGTCGCCGCCCAACAAACAGATGTTGTGCGGCAGGCTGAACTGCCCATCCATCCAACCCGGCTCGCCCCATGACGTGATGTGGACACCCTCCGAGTCGAACTTGTGGACGCGCGAGTTGCCGTAGCCGTCCGAAATAAAGATGTCACGGCTCTCTGGATGAACCACGATGTCGGTCGGACGGTTGAACGGGTCGCCCTGCTGCCACGCTGCGGGTTTGCCTTTTTCGCCCAACCGGAAGATGATCTCCCCTGACGTCGTCCGCTTGTCCACGAAATGACCGTCATCATCAGCCATAAAAAGATTGTCGTCATCGTCGATGAAGATGCCGTGCGGACGGACGAACTCGCCTTCACCCCAAGTCTCAAGGAAGTTGCCGTCGGCATCGAAAATCATCAACGGCCAGTTGCCGCGATTGAATACATAGACGCGGTCTTGCGAGTCAACTGCTACCGAGGTCGCCTCCTTGAACGACATCGGATGCGGCAGTTTCGCCCAATAAGGTACAGGTTCGTATGGCATGAGATCCTCCGTTCAAACCGATTTTTGGCTACGACTTGTAAGTGGCATGACCACCACCGTCATCTAACTCTTTTCGCACTGCGCGTTAAGCATCAGATTTCGCACTCTCCGCCTTGCCGGCGACTTTGGCTTCCTTCTCCTTCCGCTTCCTAGCATCATCCAGCCAGTTGTGGGGGCGAGCACCTTCGGTCTTGATGGGGTGTTGGGCTTTTACTGCTTTTGCGGTCACTTTTCCACCTCACTCTACGCCTTCGACGCAGCTGCACGAGAATGTATCGGCAATCGTTTTGGGTTCCATGCTTCGGTACTGATTCAGTTTACAAGCGACGCTCATTGCACGCACTAGCTTCGCGAAATCCTCGACATCTTCTGTCGCGTGCCATACGCGCCACGCGTCTTGTACTGTTGCTTCTTTAAACGCGGCTCTTACTTGGTTGATCGCAACGATGCCCGATTCGTTGAATGAGTGCGGGTTTCTGAAGTGTTGGCAATCGTAGAGGATGCTGTGAACGTTGCCAACCACCCTCCTGAAGACTTCGCGCTTCAACCGGAGGTCTTCGAGGTAATGCTGCAACCAAACCGCGCCGAAACCAACTGTGACCAGCGTCCCTGCCGAGACACCGATTCCAGCGACTACCAACCAATCTGAGGTGCTCATGTAACCAACCGTCTTGAAATGCATGTGCTGTAGCATCGAGGTCGAATTTCGCACCTCGATCCGCATATATTACAACACAAGTTGCATTTCAAAAGACGGTTGGCAAAAATCACACGCCGTTAACCGGCTGCCACTTCCGAAGGCTCACGATCTCGCCCAGCGGCGGCTCATCCATACCGCTGTTTTCCGGGCTCGAGTAGTAGTTCGTGTAAGCGACCTCAGCCACATACACATTGCCCTGCGAGTCCGTTGAAACGCCATGCGGCGCGGTGAACTGGTCCACACCCATACCGGGCTGCTCGTTACCGAGTCGCTCGATCAGCTGCCCATCCTCCGTCAATACCGCCACGCGCGCACCTAGGTTCGGCACTCCACGCTGCACTGCCGGTTGGATCATCTCACCGATGTAGACCTTGTCGTCGCTGCCCTTGCCCTGCGTAACCGACATCGGGTGGTGGATGTGCCACTGGTCGACGTACTCGCCGTCAAGCGTGAAGATCTGGACTCGGAAGTTCTCGCGGTCAGCTACGATCACCTTGTCTTCGCCGAGCATCGAGATGTTGTGTGGCAGGCTAAAATCTCCATCGCTAGTTCCGGGCTGGCCCCACGACTGCATGAGCTTGCCGTCAGGGTCGAAGCGATGAACTCTGGAATTACCATAACCGTCAGAAACGAAAAGCTCGCCGGTATCCGGATGGATCGCAATATCCGTGGGGCGGTTGAAGTAACCTCCTCCCTGCCACTCGCACGGCTCGTCCTGCACGCCGATCGTCATCTGCTCGACGCCTTCCTGATCGAACTTCCTCACGTAGTGCCCGTCATCATCCACGACGAATATGTTGTCGTCGCCGTCGATCTCGATGCCGTGCGGACGTGTCACGGTACCGTGGAGCATTGTTCGGATCAGATCACCTTCAGGGCTGAACACACAGATCGGGTCAGTACCCCGATTGAAGACGTAGACATTGTCCTGTGAGTCGACGGCTACCGAGGTGGCGTCGCCGTAGAACGAAGTTCCCATCGGAAGCCTGGGCCACCCGGCGACAGGTTCCCACTTCAGTCCATCGGGGTTGCAGATTGATGTTGACGATGCCATGACAAATACGATCTCCTTCTATTCCACCGCTTCTAAGGAATGCTCACTAGGATACGCCATCACGAAGCGAATACAAACCGTCGTTCCTGCGCTCGGGTCTAACTCGCCAACCCGTTCGACACAAAGTTAGGCTTCAGTGTCGGGATTTACCAAAAACCTGTTCGTTTCTTCAACGTCTTGGGAAGGGTCGGGGTTTCGACGACGCGCGATTCGATCCTCCGCTGCCGCTTTCATCCAATCGCTCAACGACATACCTTCGCGCCGCGCCTGGCGAGCAAAGAGTTCCTTTTCGGCGTCTGGGAGAAACAAGTCGATTATTGCCATCCATGGAACCTCACTGACATTTCGAACTTGATCGACAATCAATCCTTCGCACTGGCCAGGACGCAGAAAGCGCATCTGGCTTGAACCAAGACCGACCCTAGGCCGAATTAAGCCACGCCGCCCACTGATCAGGCAACCACTGCACCATGTTGATGCTGCGCTCAACGTCCTCGGTCAGCAGTTTGCCGGCAGCGTGAGTAGCATCTCGCACTCGCTGTTCAGCCGCACGCACTTCGGGATGGTTGGGATAACCGTCGTAGCCCATCGACTGCGCGAGGTCGTTGGAACCGAAGGCGATCAGGTCAATACCCTCGACCTGCAGAATCTCGTCGATCGTCTCAACCGCATTCGCCGTCTCGATCTGCGCCGCTACCGTCACCTGCTCGTTGAAACTTGCCATGTAGTCTGGCGATTCATGTCCCGCCATGCCGTACTCCCGACCGCGCGACGTGCCGAAACTACGCTCTCCTAC
>DAOUJE010000019.1:0-54115 GCA_034423055.1 Dehalococcoidia bacterium
CCGGACTGGCGATCATGCTTACGGTTCTCGCATTCAATTTCTTGGGCGATTGGTTCCGCGACCGCTTCGACCCGCGCCTTCGCCAATTAGACTGACACGCAAAAACCAAATGATTTAACGGAGACGACCTTCATGAAAATCGCATGGATCGGCATTGGACACATGGGCAAGCCCATGGCAAAGCACATGATGACCGCGGCTGATGAATTCACCGTCCACGACCTCCGTCCCGAGGCCGCCACCGACATGCTCGAAGACGGCGCAAACTGGGCCGACACCCCCGCCGAAGCCGCTGCCGGAAAAGACCTCGTCGTCACATGCCTGCCCATGCCGCCACACGTCGACGCGGTCAGCTTTGGCGATGATGGCATCGCCGAAGGCGTAGATGAGAGCACAACCGTCATCGACTGCACATCCAACTCGCTCGACATGGTCAAATCTCTCCACCAGCGGTATGCCGACCAAGGGGTCACCTTCCTCGACGCTCCGGTCAGCGGAGGTGTCGTGGGCGCGCAGGAACGCGATCTCGCCGTATACGTCGGCGGTGACCGAGACACCTACGATGCCATCAAACCCACACTCGACGCAATGGGTGACAAAGTCCAGTACTGCGGCGGCATCGGCACTGGCACCATCTGCAAACTCATGAACCAGCTATTCGGCGCCATAGTCGGTATGGCGCGCATGGAAGTGATAACCGCTGGGGTCAAAGCGGGCGTCGACTTCGAAGTCTTGGTCAAGGCGATCCACGAAGGTTCCGGCGGGAAACGTCGCCCCTTCGATGGTTTCGAACGTCCGCCCGAAGACTACGACGACACCGAATACACCTTCTATCTGGAACTCATGGCTAAGGACGTTCGGCTGGCGAACGAGATCGGCCGTTCGATGCAAGTACCCCTGCCGTTGGGCAACCTGACCGAAGCGCGCATGATCGAAGGCCTCAACCGCGGTTGGGGCAAGAAGCGAGGGGAAATCATCGGCGAAATCCAACAGCAGATATCAAATGTCGACCTCAAGGTAGACGGCTGAGCTAGACCAGCCTGTGCCCGTCATTCCCGCGCAGGCGGGAATCCAGAAGCACGACACAGCCTACTAGCAATTCACTCCGCGAATCCCTCCATTACAATCACGAAAAACCCAATCGCAAGGAACCTCAATATGAAGACCGCAGACCCGGCGATAAACACGGTCATTGACAACATCGGCATCATGGTCGCGTCGGAAGGCGGCTCGCTGGAGCTCCTTGAACTCACCGACGACTACATGAAGGTCAAATACAACGCCGGCGTTAACGAAGAGTGTCCGGAATGCGTCCCCATGACCGATGCCGTCTACCAATTCATGCGCGCATCCCTAGACATCCACGCGCCTCGGATCGCCACGCTGGAAGTGGTGGATTAATCAGCGTTTAGCCGCGAGTGTCTTGTGCCCCGTCATTCCGACAGACCATCGTCATTCCCGCGAAGGCGGGAAACCAGCCGAGGGAACGCACTAGAATCAGAATGAGATGCTAGCTACCGAACATGCAGCCTTGGCGCAACAGTTCCTACGCGATGCTGATCGCGAATACGAGGCTGGCGACATTTTTCAGGCATCTGAAAAACTCTGGGGCGCTGCATCTCACGTCGCCATCGCCGAGATGCACCGCCGAGGAGTCCGCGCTCAAAAACACGTTGCTACAACACAGTTCGTCAAACGCTTCGCAGACGAAGTCGAAGAACCAATCCTTTTTTCAAACTTCAAAGCCTCAGAAGCGTTGCACTCAAACCTCTACCACGGCTGGATGGAAGATCACCAATTCGAGGAAAATCGCGAGCTAGTCAACGATTTCGTCAATCGAATGTTGGAATTGACAAGCGAAGGCTGAAGGGCATCGGCAGGACGGATGAGTCTTTCTTCTGCCATTGTCAATGCCCCCTAAAGACCAGTGGATGGGTACTTGCCACAGTTCCCGTCAGTGAGGGCAAAGGGGGCGCGTGAAGCGCCCAATCCGGATATGGTCTCGATGCCCAAACGATAGGCAAGGAACTGTGGCAATATCGGATACTATCATGTCGCCGACGCATACCTTTACCATTCGCATCACAAGTCCGATTTATCGGTTCAACCAGCGTTCAATCAAGTAGATTCCGCTTTGAGGATGGATCTGATGCGATCCAAGATGAACCCACCAAGAACTACCACAAGACCAATGAGACAGTCCCTAGCCGAATGGATCAGCCAGCGTGCTGGAATGCAACGTCGTTCCAAGGTGTCGCCCACACCTTCTCTTGCATCAGACAGCGAACTTGATCGCTACATCGATCGCGTCAACCAGCTGCTCCGGATAGCCCATCAACAAGAATTCGAGTTGGCGGCAGAGCGGAAGAAACGAAGGCGTGCTGAGGGAGAATTGGCGGATGTCCGCAATCTACTCAATGAATCTGAACGTTTCCGCCAACAAAACAGGCAAACACTTAGACGTGCCAGTCGTGAACTCAATTCATTGAGACGCGACAGCAAACCACGCGCGGTGATCGAACTGCGCGCAAAGGTCGAGGCGATCCACGAACAGTACTCCAACGACCTCATCAGCGAACGCGATAAACACACAGGCCTTGAAGATGAACTTGCTTCCGCAAAAGCGAAGATCAAATCCTTGCAGCGTTCTCAAGTCCCACAACACGCTGAACAGTCATCGATTAGTGATCGAGTGCTTCAAGAGCGCCAGCGACGACGAAAAGCAGAAAAGGAAAGCAAAAGATTAAAGCAGAATCTGCGGCACGCGAGTCGCGAACTCAACTCGTTGCGTAGCGAGCACAAGAAATCTCAGCGCAGTTCCGTAAACGGTCGTTCGGACCGCACCAAATACACGCCAACTTTGCTTCAAGCGATCCTGCCAAATGTGACCGTGGTCCGCGATAGCGTTTCTTACGGAAATTCGCCCTCCAATGCAAAGCAAATGCTCGATGATTTGATGCGCCTCAACGATAATCCACAATTGATGCGCGCTGAGCGCGTGGGGAGTGCCAAGCGTCAATGGTTCGAGCTTCGACCTACCCTTAGCGAACGGATTTACTATCGGAAATCCGGATACAACAGCCGCTATCTGGTTTTGCTTGGGGATAAGAAGAGCCAGAAACGCGACTTAGATTGGATGGCAAAGAACTAATCTCGGCGAGGCGGACTGTAAGCCGAGTCCTGTCCGGGCGATGGCGAGGTTTACGGCTTTGCAGCCTTCCTCCCTCTGCCTTCTGCCCTGTGCGACCATCCATCTGCGACCACGGTCGCCCGTGACCTGTAGCGGCCTACCCGGGAGCTGGCGCGGGCATTCGCTGTGACGCTCCTCTATTTGGCCTTGCACCGAGCGGGGTTTGCATTGCCGCCGACGTTACCGCCGACGCGGTGCGCTCTTACCGCACCGGTTCGCCCTTACCTGATGAAGCGCACACCGAAATGCGCGCAGACAGGCGGTATTCTTTCTGTTGCACTTTCCGTCGGGTCGCCCCGCCCTGCCGTTAGCAGGCGCTCCTGCCCGTTGGTGCTCGGACTTTCCTCCACGAAGACGATCTAAACCGCCTTCGCAGCAGTCGCACGTCCGCCTCGCACTGACCTCAGAGTAACATCCAGCCGAACTGAGACTTTTGTGAAAGTCTAAAAGCGGAGGAGGTTAGGACATTTTGGAAACATGCGCCCCCTTTGCCCGGCCCCTCTGGATTCCTGCTTCCGCCGGAATGACGGACCTTTGCTAGGGTCGTGTCCTACGAGGCTGACACGCGAGGTCGAACCTTCACCGCATCTTTTGTGACCTCGACGTCTTCGATCAATGCCACGAGCGCATCACGTGCCTGCTTGACATCGCCCGAGCCGACGACATCAGCTATCAGATCACGAGTTCTGCGCTCGCGTGACACCTTGCCATTTTTGGACTTGCTCGCATTTTTGCCAGCCTTCTGCTCCTCCTCGATCAAGCGGCGAATTCGCTTGATTTCAGACAGAAACGGCTCCAAATTCTCCAGATCGCCACGACCCGTCGATACTACTCGCGCTTCGCTCAAGAACGTTTTTTCGGCATTCTCCAGCTGCTGCTCAAGCGTCAAACCGGTCTCGATCGGCCTGATCTGTTTCACTTCTTCCGGCTCCCATGCCATCACCGCTTTGCGCACCTCACCATCCAAATCGTCGGCTCGCCACTTGGGGCAAACCATCCCGTTGCTGCTCCCGTTCTTCGCCGCGCGCCGATGCTGGCACTCGTAGAACTCGTAGTAGCGGTAGGTCTTAGAAGCCGTCGTGTCATCTTGTCTTCGCCAAGTCCGTCGGCGCGTCAGCCCTGGCACGCCATGACCGCACTGACCGCATCGCAACAAACCTCCGAGTAGAAACGGGTCTTCAGATTTCGACAACCTCCGCTGCCGTTGCTTGACCGTTAACTCGTCCTGGGCACGACGGAACAATGAGCGTCCGATTATAGGCTCGTGGTTGCCAGACACCAAGAAACCGTACCGCGTGTAGGTGCCCACGTACACGCGATTCTTCAGAATTATCGAAACCGTCGCGGTGGACCACGGCTTGCCGGTGCGCGTGGGGATGTTCTCCGCCGCCAATCGCTGAGCGATCAGACGCATCCCGACACCGTTCCCCGTATCGGAGTACGGAGCAGGGCGCGTAACCTCGCCGTTTTCGTCAGTCGCATCCTCATCGCCGACGTACCATTCGAAAATCTGCCGCACAACCTCTGCTTCTTCCGGGACTGGCTTCAGCGAACCATCCGCTCCGCAGCGATATCCGTATGGTGTCCTGCCAAGGACCTTCCCTCGTGATGCTTTTTCGCGGATTCGATTACGGATCCGCTTTCGCAGCCAATCCGGTTCGCCCCGCAGCCCGAGTAGTTCCTCACCGTTCTGCAACGGGTCTGGCAACTCGATGTCGGTACAAATCGCGTCTGAACCCGATCGTCGGATGTACAGAAGCCGTTCGACCAAAGTCTCCAAATCGCTCGCCAAATGCGATGCGTCCGGGATGACGACCAACGCCGGCCGGCCGTGCGGTCCCTCAATCCGTTCCATCAACTCTGCAAATTGCGGGTCTCCGAACTCCTCTGGTATCTGCCGAGTGAATGCCGTGCCCAACTCTTCGGTCAACTCCGCCTCGACACCCTGTAACAACGGGTCAACCTCTGGCAGACCAAGGATCGTGGTCAGCTGATGACCTCCCGAACGGCAATACTCAATAATCTGTTGGACAGGATCAGAGGTCTCCAGTCTCAGTCGGCTTTCAATCTCTGTAATTTGTCCCCACGAGCCAGCTACCGCACCAACAGAACCATCCCAATCTTGGATGTTGCGGTTGACAGACGGGGATGAGTCGTCTTCGATCTCGCGTCGCCTGACGTAGCCGATGGCGCGCATGTCAAATCATTCCGTACTAAGCGTGATCAAATACTTGCCGCAATGACACAGTATCGGGTCTGTGGCCTGCTTCAACACGTTGAGTTCGCCCATCGAGACCCGCTCGGAGCATCCGGCGCAGATGTCGCGTTCCACAACTGTCACCGCCATTCCGCCGTTGTTCTTGAACAGTCGGTTGTACTCGCCAAGGTGCTGCGCCGGAATTGCGTTCGCAGTCTCGTTGCGATGCTTCAGAGCCTCGTTGTACTCGGTAGATATACGCGACTGCTCATCCGTTCCCGACTGCTTCTGTTCCGTCCAATCGACCTCCATCGCTTCTAGCTGCATCTGGAGTTCTGAATGTACTCTTCGCGTTTCATTAGCTGCGTTCTTGATCGGCTCCATGCGCTGGTCTATGGCGTCGATACGATTGGCATGCTCTTGGACCTGCAACTCCATGCGGTAGTAGTCCCGGGGATTCGTCACATCGCCTCTGTTGTAGAGCCTCTCCTCAACCTCGGCGCGGTTCTGATTCTCCGATGCCCGCTCGAGCTCCAATCGCTTCATCGCAACTTCCGCCTGCATCTGCGACCGCCTCGCTCGCTCGCACTTCTCGCGCAACTCTTTCAATCGTTTCGCCTTGTCCTGCAAATCCAGCGAAATCTGCGAGTAGGACTGTCGTTGCCGAAGCAATCCTTGGTCGATTTCCTGCAACGCGAGCAGTGCTTCAAACGTGTTCAAATCTCAAGCTCCCAGCGTGTTTCCCAATCGGCACGAGGCCGTTCGCACATCTAACTTAATCATATCAAACCCACTTCACAGCGTCGATTTCTCGCTGTTTTGCGCCTTCGTGACTGCACAAGCCACATCGCGTTATACATTAAACCGAGATGCCTTCCATTCCCGCAGAAATGATACCTTTGCAAAACTGCACGTCGAGTTGGTGTAACGGTTCCCGCTTGCACCGCCCCTCTGGATTCCGGCTTCCGTCGGAATGACGGACCTTTGCAAAGATCTCAGAGAAACCGCTCTACCTATGCAGCAACTCCCCACATTCGTCAGGAACTCGCCACGAACCCGCATCGTGTGCACCATCGGGCCGGCCACCGGCAATGTAGTCCGAGCGAGACAACTGATCCGTGCGGGAATGTCTGTCGCACGCCTCAACCTCTCACACGGCGACTCTGAGCAACACTTTGAGTACGTAGAGGCGATCCGTGAAGCCGCACATCAGACGGGTGTCCCGATTGGCATCCTCGCCGATCTGCCGGGTCCCAAATATCGCATCGGAACTGTAGATCCGGATCAATCTGTCACTCAGAGCGGTCGAGAAGGGATAGCTGTCAACGCTCGCGACAAATTCGTTCTCACCGCGGAACGCGTGTACACGACCGCAGAACGTGGGACTGTGTGGCCGTCTGGCCTCCACAACGACATCCGACCGCGCTCTCGTATCCTCATCGACGAAGGTGCCGTCGAACTGCGCGTCGATCAAGTTGACGGTGTTGAGATCCACTGCACTGTGCGACGCGGCGGGCTGATCCAGTCCGACAAGGCGGTAACCGCTCCTGGAAACACTTCGACGCTTGACTACTTCACCGACGAAACCGTTGCAGCGCTCGACTTCGCTATCGAAGCCGACGTCGACTTCGTAGGGCTCTCGTACATACGTAACCGCCACGATCTTCGAGCCGTTCGCGATCGTTTGGGCGCGGCTGGACGCACTCCGGCTCTAGTCGCCAAGATTGAGATCAAACAGGCTGTCGACAACCTTAACGAGATTCTCGACGAGACTGATGCCATCATGGTTGCCCGTGGCGACTTAGGCGTTGAAATGCCGCTCCACCTCGTTCCCATGATCCAGAAGCGCATGATCCGGATGGCCAACGAGGTCGGCAAACCTGTCATCACGGCAACTCAGATGCTCGAATCGATGCGTGACAATCCGTATCCTACGCGGGCGGAATCGACTGATGTTTACAATGCTGTCCGTGACGGTACTGATGCTGTGATGCTCTCTGCGGAGACTTCGGTTGGAGATTATCCCGTGGCTGCGGTGAGATTCATGGCCCGGGTATCTAAGGTTGCCGAACGATTCCTTGACACTGAGATGCTGCGAAATCGGCGGATGGCGATCATCGACAAGGAGGGTCGGCATGCTCAGGTGAACTCGATTATCGCTTTTGATGCGGCGCGAACCGCTGACACTCTCCGATCAAAAGCGATCATCACTTTTACGGAAACCGGCACTACGGCTGATCGCGTTGCTGCTTTTCGTCCTCGAACGCCGATCATCGCACTTTCGCCTAGAGAAAAAACCCTGAACAATCTCTCGATGCGTTGGGGCGTTATTCCCCTTCTAACCGAGCGTCTTGCAGAGCTTGATCAGATGTTCGACTATGCGGCAAGGCTCGCAAAGGAGCAGGGATTTGCGAAGGACAGCGACTCGGTGGTCCTTGTAGCGGGGGTTCCTATTGGCGAATCTGGGAGCACGAATCTCTTGCGTGTAATCACCATCGGTGAGGAGTTTTAACCGCTGATTTCTCAACGGTTGCTGGAGGTGGGATGCGTTATTGAGACGTTGTATCGTTATTGGATTGCCGCTATTGCCGCTGTTTCCGGCAATCAGCGGCGGCCAGCGGCAGTTTTAAGGGGGATCTTGCCGCTGGGCGCGGCAATTTAGCGGCAACGCGAGTTTTTGAACAAGTTCAAAAAGTTGTCTGAACCCGGATTTGAAAGATTTCAAGGATGGAAGGATTTTACGGGTGGTGTCTGAAGCGCGGATTACGCTGATTGATGTGATGGACTGTGATTGGGTGTTGGTCGCGCTTGGGATGACATGTGGGTGGCGGCGGGCATCCCCCTGCGTTCGCTTCGCACCGCGTCCCCCTTACGCTGCGCGAAAGGGGAGGGGAAATGGCGTGCTTTGCTTTTCTCTGGATTCCGGCTTTCGCCGGAATGACGGGGTTAGGCGCGGGTATGACGGGGTGGTGGTCGTTCGGGGTGGGCATACCCCGAGCACTCGCTTCGCTTGTGCGCGCCCCTTTCGTCCCGAAAGGGGCGTGGGACGTACACTGGTTGTCATGACTGCGATGAAAGCGCAAGCGGGGGTTTGCAATGTTCCTAATCGGACGATTTTCGAGGGGGATAATCTTGATGTGATGCGTGGGATGAACGATGGGTGTGTGGATTTGATCTATCTCGATCCGCCTTTCAACTCGAACCGGGACTATGCGGCGCCGATTGGGAGCGAGGCGGCGGGTGCGGCGTTCAAGGATACGTGGGACTTGACGGATGTGGTGACGGGTGACTGGGGCTGTGGGCCGTGCAAGGACATCGACTTAGGGCTTAGAATGTTCTGAACCATCTTGCATTGAATTCAGGGGGAAACTTGGCGCCAGAGAAGGCGACATTCGAAGACTACGTAGCAAGTTGTACTCCGTTGCTCAAGCTTCCAGAGTTTGAAGCCGAGATGCGGCGGCGCGTATGCGAAATCGCTGGCAGGTTGGTTGGGTTCGACTACGATTCAGATCCCGCGAATAGCCTAATCGCGTTCATGAGGGAGGATGTCGACTTATTCAAGGTCCTTCTCAAGATGACGAATCTTTCGCAAGAGAAGTTCAAGCGGATAGTCGCGGCTGAGCGTCATGCCCGTGGCGATTACGGGAACGAATGGGATTTAGCCCGAATTCATCGGAACATCATTAGAGACGATGATTTCGCCCAAGGCGTCGCGGACCTATTCTTGGAAGGCCGCGATAACCCGACACTTGCAGAGCATGTGGCGGATTTCTATCTTGACCAATTGGCTTTCCCAGAAAGGTGGGCGGACTTGCTCCAAGATCGCGATTTTGCAGCGAGAATCGCAAGAGAGATGCTAGCGGGTGACTACAGCGACAAGAAAGGTGACGAGATCGAGCGGATAGTATCTGAGAAACTAGACGTAGCTTTGGCAGGAACCGGTATGACTGGCGTGAAGGGCAGGGTGCCTTTCCTTGGCAAGGAAGTCGATCTCGCAGTTCCGGATGTTGAGAACCCTGATATCTTGATCATGATTTCATACATGGAGACTACATCGAGTTCCCAAACGACGCGGGCGAACGAGCAGGAGACGATGTTCGATGGCGTCAGAAGATGGAACAATCGAAATCGAACCAACCGTGCGTTCATTAACGTGGTAGACGGTGGTGGATGGCTGGCACGTCGCCCAGACTTGAGGAGATTACATAGAGATTCGCATTACTGCTTGAGCATCAACATGCTTGATCAACTTGATGAAATAGTGGCGCATCATGCATGAAGTGAACGGACACACCAGAAACGAGTACCGAAAGGATCGTCTGATACCGGGTGACTGCCTAAAGGTCATGCGCGACATACCTGACGGTACGTTCGACATGTCGTTCGCGGATCCACCTTTTAACTTGGGCAAGCGGTATAGCAACTACAAAGACGGCCGGTTGAGTGATGAGTACGTAGCTTGGTGCCGCGAGTGGATAGCTGAGATGGTGAGAGTTACCAAGCCGACCGGTTCCATTCTGGTGCATAACATTCCGAAGTGGTTGACGTATTACAGCGCGATCTTGAATGAGATGGCGCACTTCAAGCACTGGATCGCTTGGGACGCGATGAGCAATCCTGTGGGCAGGACGTTGCTGCCCGCGCACTACGGGGTGCTTTTCTACACGAAACAGCCTAGGGATTTCAAGTTCTACGAGGTGCGTGCGCCTCACAAGCGTTGTCGGGTGTGCAAAGAGTACTTGAAAGACTATGGCGGCAAAAGTGATCAAAGGCACCCGTTCGGCGCGTTGGTAAGCGACGTTTGGACGGATATTCACCGCATACGGCACAATAAAAGACGGGATCCGCATCCGTGCCAATTGCCGATTCATCTGATGGAGCGGTTGATTCTAATGACTACCGATCCGGGTGATGTTGTGTTGGATCCGTTCTTGGGGACTGGGACGACGGCAATAGCGGCTAGAGCTTTGGGGCGGTACTGTGTGGGGATCGACATAGATAGCGAGTACATCTCGATTGCGCGCGACAAGATAGAGGCGACGGAGCAGACCACAGAAGGTGAGTTCTATGTCTCCAAGTTTTTGGGAGAGATGGTGACGGTAAGAGATGTTGACGCCAAACAGTTATTCCCGAAGCAATATACGTCGGTGGATAAGAAGCGCGATCGGATGATGTCGAACGTGTATTCGGATCCGGTTCGTGTCCCGGCGGGTAGGCTCATGGATAATGGTGCACGTGAGGGCGGCGCATCGGTTTTATCCGAGATTGACGGTTAGTCGGTAAATCTTTGGCTAATGTGCATCGCGGCAGCGGGTGTGGAAGGGAACTAAGGCATCTTGAGAATCTGTAGCTGTTGTGTGGGCGATGCAACTCGCTGAAAGGGAATCGTCCGATGGAGTATTTGAGGACGCCGCGGTTGGTTAGGGCTGTTTGAAGCGGGGATGATGGGCTTTGATGGAGTGGTGTTCATGTAGGGGCCGCGCTTGTCATGGCGGGATGTTTCACATTCCCGTTTGGTTCAGAAGTAACATCAAAAGTCGTTAAACGCGTTCAGCAACTTCATGACAGCCGGCATTGTCAACTCATCCCCTTGGTACCGGCATTCGTAAAGGCCCTGCAGATTTGAGGGTAAATTCAATCCTTCCTCAACCAACAGCACGAACTTGCCGCGGTAAAGGGCCATTGCCGCACCGATCTCTATTAGGACATTCTCATTAATCACAGGCACTTCATTGCCTTCGTCGTCATGAAGTATCCGCTCAGCACTGACGTGAATTACAGCCGCGATACATCCACGCATGTCGTCCATCACCTTCGTGGGCACGGGCCTAGCAGATGTTTCGTGTTCCATAGCTACAACAGGTTCTTACTTACCGTACTGTACTAACTCCTTCACCTGTTCTAAAATTCTGGTGTTTTTGCCGTGCGTGATGAAAACTCGATTGTTGTCTACCGAATCTTCCTCAATCGATCTTGCATGCAAAGGTTCGGATTGTTCAACAATCAGTACTTCTTGGGGCTCTTCTTCCGGAAAATCGTCGAACTCAACACCACCGACCGAGTTTTGCACCTGGTTATCGATGAATGTGCGCGTTGCATCGGCATCAAAGTCGAACCGAGTCTGTAACCCTCTGCGTCCTATCGTGAGAACACCCAGATCGGCACCTTGAGCGGCCTGCAAGAAACAAAGCGCCTGGTCGTTCAAGATCTTTTCTGCTGAAGATACTTCGTTCCTGAAATGTTCATGCCAGTGAGCAGCTACTTCACTTGCAGTCAACGTACTTTCTTGACGATGCACGACCCTTTCAACGATCGCCGCATAAGGTGAAACTTGCCGAATTACCTCGCGCAATACATTGCTTCGGAACGCGCCGGAATCTCTGATCGAGAATCTTCCTCGATCCGTGATTTTCGTTTTGCCGTCTACATCCTCGATCAAACCCCAGAACTTCAATCCGCCGATTTTGCGGGCATCGAGATGCTTTCTGTCTACGACGGCTCTAATTTCGGCAGAAGTCGCTCCGGTCGGCTTAGTGGCCAAATAACCGCATACTGCGTCTAGGTCGTCTATCGTTGTTCGAGTAGGCAAGGACATGTCTTACTCCATTGCTATGCAGCAATGATAACGCGCTAATTATTCGCTGTCAATCGATACGCGTTATCATTTGACACTCCAGAGAGTGTTACCCAGTCTCAATCGATGCCTCGATATCGCGACCAAACAAACCGCGTAGATTTGCCTGTGCAAGATCAAGTACATCGTTAACAATTATTCTCTATCTTCACCTAAATGTCGCCAACCATCTGGAGTGATGAAGAAAGTGTTACCTGATCTTTCGCAGAATCCCCTGCTTACATTTTGTCTGAGGCAATCTGACGGGTTGCTGAGCCGTTTTTGCTCGTTGTCCTTTAGTGTCTTGGCTATGGAACTAGTCGTCAGTTCTTTTTCACCTCGTTGGGAAAGCCATGCGGCCGTTGCCAAAAACCGCAGGTTTTGTACGGCATCGGCACCCTTGGCTTTCAGATAGCTAGCCAAAGGTCCAACTGAAGCAGTATCTGTTTTGCCCTCATCATCCGTCGTAGAAATCGCCAGTTTGGAGGAACCTTGAATCCGCCCCGCATTCAATGCCTCGATGAATTTATCAATCTGCTCATCGAGCCAAATTTGCTCTCCTTCTCCGGAAAACCTGATGTCACCGACATCCAATCGGATTTTGCCTTTTGGCTGTTCTAGTTGTTGCAATCTGAGTGCTCCTTATGACTACGCACATTTCATATCACATTGCACAATTATAGCACGATTTACACGATCACGTGTAACCTTGCATGTCTCTGAGGTAAAAACGTTCCCACACAGCATTGTTGATAACCGTCTGAGTTGCGTTGTTATGCCTGCTCCATTCGAGTTATAAACGTCGTCATGTTGGAGTCACGATTCACTCTCACCCTGCCCCTCTCCCATCGAGTGAAATGGGACACCGCCGTCGCCCGACACTCCTGTCATACCCGCCTGCGCGGGTATGACGGGGTGATGGTTGTCCGGGGTGGGCATACCCTGCGGGCAGGGCGGGTTTGAAACCCGTCCCTACCGTGTCCATCCGCAGAGCGAAGGGGAGAGGGCATACCCCGCGCACTCGCTTCGCTTGTGCGCGCCCCTTTCGTTTTACGAAAGGGGCGTGGGCGGAGGGGTTGCTAGGTGGCGGACTGTTGGCGGCGTTGGTCTAGGATTTCGATGGAACGGGTGAGTCTTGCTCTTAGGTCTTCGACTTGTGATGTTTCGGTGGGGAGGTTGCCGTAGCATGCGGCGTTGAAGCGGGTGGTTATGTCTTTGATGGGGGCACCATCGAGGATGGTTGCGAGTTCTGGTTGGCGTTCGGTGGGGGTCAGGCGTGAGTTGAATTCCCAGCCGCGTTCGAGCGCCATTTCCAAGGTCTCGAAATAGAGGATGAAGACTTCTTTGATGCCGGGTTCGTCGGGGTAGTTCCAGAGGTGTCGTGGGGTACCTCGGCGGGTCATCCAGTCGGGGAGTAGTCCTTTTAGGAGGTCGAGGTATGACACTTCTTCGACTTCGTCGCGGATCGTTTCGCGTTCGATGCCGTCGTCGCGGTTCAGTCGTCGTATGATGCGTCGATACGCCAGTGCCACGACTATCAGGACGACGAAGAGCAAGAGGAATGTCAGCGGCCACTGCAGTATCTCCAGCACCGCTTCCACCCACGCGCTGCCAGCGGCTTCCGTCGCTTCTTCCCATTCCGGAGACTCCGGGGGCTGTCCTTGTCCCTGCTCTTGCTCCGGCTCTGGCGGCTCGGTGCCGAAGAACGATTGCAAAAACTCAATGATCTTGGCGATCACCCAACCGATTGCTAACAACGGGTAGCGCAAGACGAACAATATGCCGTCAACGGTCCAACCCCACACGATCCACAGTGCGTTCAAACCGGCGTAGCCATAGCGTCCGCCGAAGAATCCGGCGATCAGTCCGGTGCCGAGGAACGCGCCCAGTGCGACGACGATGATCCGCATCCACTTGCCTGCGACCGGTGAATCGTTGGGCAGGCGTGCAACCGCCATTCCGCCGAGTGTGGCGATGAAGTATGGGATCAGCAGCTGTGCCAATCCGATGGGTTCAGACACGAACTCGTCGACGATCAAACCTACAGCCAGTACCACCAAGCCTCGTTTGAATATGCGCTTCAAGTGGTCTGGCGCATCGCTGTCATCGCGAATAATCGTGGACGTGCGCCGCCATATCAGCAAGCTCACGAATAACGCGATTACCAATGCAGCGACCGATTCTCCGGTCAAATCGCGGTTGAAGAGGTGGTAGACCCATGCCAGATCGAAGTTGAAGCCGGGATTGAAACGCGTCGTAGCAACTGCCACGTAGATCATCACTAAGCCGGCGGCACCGTAGATCAGTGCGATCGTGACGAGACTGCCGCGCAGTCCTCCCACGATCCAAGACGTGACCATACCGGTCAGGTACAGAAGCAGCACCATGCCCCAGTGCAACGGGGGATAATCCAGACTCAATCCGGCACTGATAACGGCGATGATCGTGAATAAGATCACGCTCTCTGCCACCGATATTGCGGTGAAGACGATCTGGTTGCGCCAATCAGACACTGTCGTACTCGCGAACCGGAGCGTTCATGCGGGCATTCATCTCCGTCTGCTCGTCCACTATCGACATCATCAACTCTTCAATATCCTCGTCGATCTTGAAAATCTCGCGGGCATCGACAACTCGTATCCCTGTGACCCTAGGCGGATCCTCACGTCCGACCCATGCGATCGATACGCGATGTCCGATTTGCTGCGAGTGGTGCAGATAGGCAACTACCGGCTCGGTCAAAAATCCGGCAACGAGTATTAGCGAAGAGCCGTTCGTGATCGCATGTGCGCCACGATCCACCGCCAAGGTCTCCAGCGATGTCAATGACAGGGGCTGAACGAATGCCAACGCCTCTAAGATCGTTCGGACGTGGTGCGGACCATCGCCGGGCGTGATCGCCGCCATGACGCCGCGTGTCGGACGTACGCCGTTCGCGACTAATCCCACTCTATAACCTAGGTCTGCGCACCTCACCGCAATCGACGCCGCTCCCGTGACAGCCGACTCCAAGACGTCGTACTTGTAACCGTGCCATGCGTAGTCGACGGTGCGCGACTCCATCATCACCACCACGTCGTTGCTGACGCTCTGATCGTAGGTGCGGACGGTCAGTTCGTCGCGCTTTGCGCTCAATTTCCAATCGATCCGCTTCATCGGGTCGCCCGGAAGGTAGTCTCGAACGCTTCGGGGCCGCGACGGATCGTCAAGCAAGGTGTTTCGGCTCAGAGTGTCGCCCATCGGCTTGGCGGCTGGCAGCTCCCAACCGTCCAGCGGCACGATGCGTGGATAAACTGTTACGCCTTGCAAAGAACGTGAGTCGCGTCGGACAGTGCCGAATAATCCGAAGAGGTCGCCGCTTCGCAATTCTGTCGGGCCGATCGAGTAGTGTCCGCGATGATGCGCTTTGATCTTGTGGCGGAATCGCACTCGTTCGTAACCTGCGAGGCTGGTCGTCTCGACGATCTCGCTGCCACCTGCATACGCCCGACGCTTCACGCCTTCGTCGCTCAAAGGTAATAGACCTGTCGGCAAGAACTCGATCAGCTGAACCCAGGGGATCGGTAATGGCTTCCGATTCTCCAAGGTCATCACGATATCGACTTCATCACCGACAAAGGCGTGGGTGTCGGACGGCTGAGCACCGTAAGCCACTTCAGCCAAGGACAGTTTCGACCACAACGTACCCCCTGCTGAGATGACAAACGCGGTCGTTCCCAGCGCAACCACCAGTGCCGAACCCGTGCCGGCTCCGACGGCGATCACGACGAGCATCAACAACATGAAGAGCTCGCCGATAACATCGGGAGCCCGCAAATCCTTAGTCCGCTTCTCACGAAACGTCCTGATGACTGGATTAATCATCATGTTAAGGTCTGGGCTTGGATGTGCCCCCTTTGTCCTTCGGACATTTCCCCCACCGAGTGGGGGAAACCTCGCCGCCTTTCCACTCCGATCACCCTCACTTCCGGATCGACACGGGGCAGGCTCTGGCTCTCTCCCATCGAGGGAGAGGGGATGACATCGGCAGCGGGCATCTCACCTCTCTATCGGCACTGGAACCTGCGACATAACGTCGTTGATGATCTGGGATGCGTCTCGACGCCTCATCTGCATGCTGGACTCCAATACGACTCGGTGCGACAAGACTGGTGCTGCCAATGCTTTGATGTCGTCTGGCATTACATAGTCGCGGCCATGAATCGCTGCCTGTGCCTGCGCCGCGTGTTGGAGCGCCAAGGAACCACGCGGGCTCGCGCCTAGTCGGATCTGCGCGTTGTTCCGAGTGGCCCGCACTATCGCAACCAGATATTCGCGCACATGGTCCGCTATCCGAACCTGCTCTACGACGTCTCGCGCGCGTTCGACGTCTTCGGCTGACGCGCAGACTTCTACTGACAACGCTGCGTCGCCGGTTTGGAATCGTCGCAACATCCGCGCTTCCTCATCGTCTGATGGATATCCGATCGAGAGCTTTAACAAGAAGCGGTCGAGCTGTGCCTCTGGCAGCATGAAGGTTCCCTCCATCTCGACCGGGTTCAACGTGGCCAATACTAGGAATGGTGAACTCAGGGCCATTGTCACGCCATCAATCGATACCTGCTGCTCCTGCATCGCTTCCAGCAAGGCGGACTGCGTTCTAGGGGTCGCGCGGTTGATCTCATCCGCTAGCAGAATCTGAGTGAAGATCGGGCCTGACTTGAACTCGAACTCTCTCGTTCCGGCGTTGTAGATGTTCACTCCCAGCACATCCGACGGCACGAGGTCCGGAGTGAACTGCACACGTTTGAAATCTAAGCCTAACGATGCCGCGATTGTCTTCGCCAGGGTCGTCTTCCCTGTCCCTGGCACGTCTTCCAGCAATACGTGCCCACGCCCCAGCATGGCGATGATGGCGAGTTCTATCGCCTCGTCTTTGCCCACGAAAACTTGCTGCACATTTTCACGAACCTTGCGTGCGAAATCCTGCACGAAAGTCGCGTCGACATCCGTTTCCGTCGATTCCTCAAGTTTTTCTGCGGTTTGAGTCAAGAGAACCTCGATTTCTCGATACAACACGACCGACACCCACGCACAACGCAACCTCTAATCTTAACCGCGACAGGCGGCGCACCTTTGCGAAGCAAGGGTGACGCAATAGAGCGAAGTGAGACGCCGCGGGATACACCCGATAAACACAACCCCCAGATCAGACAGCGTCCTTGAAACGAATTCGTAACAGCTATTTATCGCCGTTCAGTTGTGCCCATTATCGCGCCACCTAATTTCCCCGACCATCACCTCTCGAATCTCGCCCGGTTCTATCTCGTCGATCAAGCCGAGGATATCTTCTATCCATTGCTGCACCAACGGCCACGACGCGCGCATCAGCACTATGATCGCTAGGTTCCGGCCCCCAAGATTCTGTTGGTAACGCATGTTCTGATCGGTGGTAACCAAAACCTCATAACCGTAGCGCTCTGCTTGATCAAGCAATTCGCCATTCCCCATCCTCTCCCAACCTCGAGAGGCAGCCGCGTCCACACTGTGCCCTACGAGATATTGCCGCAACGGTACCGGCGTACCGTGGTCAAACAATATCTTCACCTTGGTGCACGCACTTGCAACGAATTCATCTCGTGCTCCAGCACAGCGACCACCTGTTCCTTCGTCACACCCGGAAACCATTCGACGAAATCATCAACCGTCGCGCCCCCGGCGAGGTTGTCGAAGAGACTCGATATCGGCACTCTCGTTCCAGTGAACACCCAAGCTCCGCTAAGCCTTCCCGGCACGCTCTCAACGGCGGGGCAGGTTCGCCAATCTGTCATTTTCCTACCTCCGTGCAACAACGACTCGCAAATCCGTCATCAATCCTTAGACATAACCTTAACGAACAACGCCAAACGACCTTCGACTGTGAATTCGTAATCTGCGGTTCAAACAACCACCACGGGATTGACCAACGTCCCGATCTTGTCGATTGAGATGCTGACCAGGTCTCCTTCGGCGAGCGTGAACTCTGGTGGCGGAATGGTACCGGTTCCGGTGCAGACCGTCGTCCCGTTCGGGACCCGGTTGTGGCGTTGGAGCCAGTCGGCTAAGTAGTTGCAGTCACGCTTCATCAACGATGTGTTTGCAGAACCTTCGAACGTGGTTTGTCCATCGCGCTCAATCTTCAAACCAACATCTAGAGTCTGCGAATCACCAACTACATCTGGCGTAGCGATGCACGGCCCGATGGCGCAAGATCGGTCGTAAACCTTGGCCTGTGGCAGATACAGAGGGTTCGCTCCCTCGATCGATCGGCTGCTCATGTCGTTGCCGACCGTGTAAGCGACGACCTCGCCCTCATACAGGACGAACGCCAGTTCCGGTTCAGGAACATCCCACTCGGAATCGCCGCGAATCCCCAACGCGTCGCCGGGTGAGACCAACCGCTCGGCTGTGGACTTGAAAAACGCCTCTGGGCGATCTGCGTTGTAGACCAGTGCGTAGACATCCGGCGAACCGCTCTCCGCTTGGCGCTCTCTCATGCTGTCCATGTAGGTGACGCCGAACGCCCAGACCTCAGGCGCGAAAATCGGCGGCAGAATCTCGTCGCTCGCACACAACTCCTCAACCGAAACTTCATTGCCGCCGCCACGCTCCAAGATCTTCATCGCCACATCGTCGATGCCGCCCCCGCCGAGATGTGCTGCCTTGAACAAAGACAACGTCGAATCCGCTTCCGCGGTAATCGATGTCAAGTCTGTAATCACACCCTCTTCAGCCTCAACACCGACATGAACTTCATCTCCGCAACGGGACTGGTAGTAACGCATCTGCTCGCCTTTCTCTATTCGGATTCCCGGATTGAAATCACTCTACAGCACCGAGGATAAAATCTGTGGTGACCCTCGAAGCGTATCAAGATTTATATGCGTTCAACTTGACGCGGTAACATCCGACGCACATTCTCACGCCATTCATTGACCAACTCGCGGACATTACGAGTTATCACTCAATCGCTGGCAATCGCCCTGATTGCCGCGTTTGCGCTCGTCTCGGTCGACGCGACAAGCATCTCCGCGCAGTCTCCTAGGCCGATAGACAACGAAGTCGTAACCCACACCGTCGTCCTCGGCGACAAGGTCACCATCTATATCGACACCGAGATCGATGCCGAGATCAAAGAAGCGCGACTATGGGTCCTGCCCCACGGTGAAGAGACGATACCGAACTACTCCTACGTCGAGTTCACTCAAAACGGAGACCTCAAAGCATCGGCAGAAATCGATGTCCAGTCTCCCTCCTACTTCCCGCCGGGCACAACCTTCGACGTCCGATTCGAATTCACTTCCGTCAACGGCGACCTCTACACATCCGACACTTACGTCGTCGAACATCTCGGCACTTCGCGCGACTGGCGCCGTGTCGCCGACGAGCGTCTAGAGATCGTCTACTTCGACATCAACGATCGCTCCATCCAGAATCTCCACGCCCAGACCTCCCAGAGACTGCCCGAAATCAGCGCCGCACTCGGTGTTACCGATGTTCCCCGATTCCGAGCCGTCATATTCCCCAACCTCCGCGAACTCACCATCCACGGACCAAAGATTAGTCAAGCCGCAACCGACGGACAATACTTTGGCGGCTATGCATATGACGAATACAACCTCACCATTATGTCCTCGCCATCTCACTCGGTCCTGATCCACGAACTGACTCACCTGATCTTCGGCCGCGCTCTGACCTCTCCTTACGCGACCTCCGCACCGGCATGGCTGAACGAAGGTAATGCCAGCTATTGGGAGACCAAAGACCGCCGTGACTCCGCCCGACGGTTCCGCTCCGTCGTTCGTTCCGGCAGAATAACCGAATTTGCTGCCATGAATACCGTGCCCGGACTTCGAAGCGACATCAACAGCTTCTATGTCCAATCCGAAAACTTTGTGGGTTATCTCATCGAAAACTACGGACCCGACTCGATCGGCAGGCTGCTTTCCCAACTCAACGACGGCAAACGAATCGATGACGCCATGATCGCAATCTACGGCGGCACACTCAAACAGATCGAAAACGACTGGCGACTAGAATGGGGACGAGAATGGCTACTCCCGGAAGTTGGATCGGTCGAAACCCCTGTCAATGTCCACAAAGACCTCGTGCCCACCATCCCCGGGCTCCCTACAATCGAAACCGGAAGCCTCGATACCGAGACTCAGCATTCGCACGTGGGAACTGAAGACTCCGCACACCCTACCCCAGCGCCCTTACCGACATCGGCTCCGCGACCCGAACCGGCCGGGCCTCCGCCACAAGCAACCGTCGCGCCGCAGCCAACAGTCGTGTTTCCAACTCCGCCTCCTACCCGTGTCCCGTACTTCGTCCCGGGACCTGACGACGAATGGCCCCAAGTTAAACCTAGCGCCATCATCGTGTTCGTTCTTCTCGGATTGGGAGTCGCCGCGATGATGTATCGGCGCATGCGAACTTGACGCATCTCGCTCGCGGTAACATCAATCCGTGATGTCTACTGCGAACCCGACCACTTCGTTCATCTACTCGCACGAGCAGTCGCAGCACGTCCTCAGTCCGACGCATCCGATGCGTCCGATTCGGCTGATGCACATGCACGAACTTATGCGTAGCGTCGGGCTTCTCGTCTCGGAATCCATCGTTACCGAATCTCCGCGTCTCGCAACGGATGACGAGATCGCCATCTTTCACGATGCTGAATACATCGACGTCGTAAAGGCCATCGACGCCGGTGTCATCGTCCCGGGAATGCACCAATTCGGCTTCGGTCCGGGAGATAATCCGCCGCGCTCAGGCATGTTTCGCCACGCCGCACTCGCCGCCGGAGGTGCCATGCTCGCCGCCGAACGCGTCCTCAACGGTCAAACCGAAAACGCGTTCGTTCCCGCCGGCGGAATGCACCACCACGCCATGAGTGACCGCGCATCCGGCTTCGGTATCTTCAACGACGCGGTCATCGCGATCAAACATCTCATCGAGCGGGGACTCCGCGTCTTCTACGTCGATATCGATGTGCACCACGGCGACGGTGTCCAAGCCGGGCTTTACGACACTGATCGAGCGATGACTGTATCGATCCACGAATCCGGCCAGTGGCTCTTCCCCGGCACGGGCAATCCTGACGAAACCGGCATCGGAGATGGTGATGGATACAGCGTCAACATTCCCCTCGCTCCGTACACCGATGACGAGCTTTGGCACCAAGCCTTCGATGCCGCTATCCCCGACTTGGCGCGCGCGTTCGAACCCGATCTAATCTTCACCCAACTCGGTATCGACACGCATCGCAACGATCCACTCGCACATCTGTCTCTGACGACCCAAGGGCATAACTTGGCGGTCCAGAAATTCGCCGCGCTGGTTAGCGAACTCGACTGTCCTTGGATCGCCGTAGGTGGAGGTGGCTATGACATGACCGCGGTAGCCCGCGCCTGGACCATGGACCTAGCAACTATGGCTAGCCTCGAACTCGACGATGCAATCCCGTCATCCTTTACCTCACTGCCTAACATGCCCACGTTTCAAGACCAAGGCGATTATCGCATCGACCGCGATATCCGCAACGACATCATCAGACACAATCAGCAAGCGGTCGACGAAGTTAAGCAACGTATATTCTCCCGGTTTGGCATCTGACTCGATTCGTCTCCTTCCCGCGGCAGGGGAGCGCGGGAGAACACCGCAACCACGCGGCCAAGGTTCTTAAGGAATTCTAAGCACGCTTTGCCAAAACCGTTGTACCGACTGTTCGCAACGTGGTAAAACAATTTAGCGTGAGCATTGGCGTATGATGGAAAACATAGGAGACAACATCAATTGACGACGAACGAAGCATTCTTGGCGACTAAAGTTGACATCGCCGATGTCCGAACTGAAATCGGTGATGTCCGAACCGAAATCGCCAACGTCAGAACCGAGTTAGCACAGCTCGAGACCAGAATGGTAAAAATGCTCTACGGTACGCTCTTCGCCGCCGTAGTATCCGGTATCGTCGGCATCGTAGGCGTTCTTCTACAACTATTCACAAACTAGCGGTACCGGATTAATCATTCGGACATTCGGAAACAGTGTTCGCCCCGCATCAATCCCCCACACGCGAGTCGTTCTTAAATTCCTTCTAACCTCTTCACGATGCGTAGGGAGTGGTTTTCTCCGTTGCGTAGGAAAATGTCTCCGTTGCGTAGGAAAATGTCCGAAGAACAAGGAGGGAGCGAGGCAATGCTTCGCCCCCTAAACCTCCCTAAACCGCCCCTCTACAGTGTCATCACCCGGAGGTGCATCAGGGCCAGCCCCACCTTCCGGACCAGCACCCGGCGCACTCGCTCCCGCGCCAGCCCCGGCATGTATGTGCTGCCCCGCTGCAATCATCGCTTGTTGGAGGGCCTCTGATGCGGTTTTGACGCGTTCAGGGTCGGCGTTTTCGTCGGAGAGGACCGTGCGGACCTCGGATGCTTTTGATTGGATGTCTGTCTTGACGTCCTCGGGCAAACGTTCGCCGTGTTCTTCGATTAGTTTGTCGGCTTGGTAGGCGGTCGATTCCGCTAGGTTTCGTGCGTCGACGGCTTCTCGGCGAAGGCGATCGGCATCGGCATTCTCTTCCGCTTCCCTCACTTTCGATTTGATCTCGTCCTCGGACATACCGGAACGTCCGGTAACTGTTATGTGTTGCTCGCGCTGTGTCGCCTTATCCTTCGCTGCAACGGTGATGATGCCGTTGGCGTCGATGTCGAATGACACTTCGACCTGCGGTACTCCGCGTGGTGCCGGCGCAATGCCGTCGAGGGAAAATCGACCGACCGATGTGTTGTCTGCGGCCATTGGACGTTCGCCTTGCAAGACGTGGATTTCGACTGACGACTGTCCATCTGCCGCGGTTGTGAAGGTGTCAGATTTCGATGTCGGGATCGTCGTGTTGCGCGGGATCAACTCAGTGCGGACTCCTCCCAGCGTCTCGATGCCCCAAGTCAATGGAGTGACGTCGAGCAGCAATATGCCGGAGACATCGCCTTGCAATACGCCAGCCTGAAGCGCAGCGCCAAGGGCGACCACCTCGTCCGGGTTGATTGACCGGTTCGGTTCCTTGCCGAAGATCTCCTTGACTCGATTTATGACCGCCGGCATGCGCGTCATGCCACCTGCGAGAATCACATCGTCAATGTCTGCCGCGGTTACGCCAGCGTCGCGCAAGGCGTTCTGACATGGCCCGACGGTTTTCTCCACTAGATTGGCGGTCAGCGATTCCAGCTTCGCACGCGTCAGAGTTTCGACGAGGTGTTTCGGACCGCTCTGGTCTGCTGATATGAATGGAAGGTTTATCTCGGCGGTAGTGACCGACGATAGCTCGATCTTGGCCTCTTCCGCCGCCAAGCGAAGCCTTTGCGCGGCTGAAGGGTCCGTGCTCGGATCCATGTACTCTTTGTTCTTGAATTCGTTGACCAGGTATTCGACCAGCCGGGAGTCGAAGTCGTCACCTCCCAAATGAGTGTCGCCATTGGTGCTCTTCACCTCGAAGACACCATCGCCGACTTGCAGTATTGTGATGTCGAAGGTCCCGCCACCGAGGTCGTATACGGCAACGGTTCGATCTCCCTCCTTGTCGAGTCCGTATGCTAGTGCGGCTGCTGTTGGCTCGTTGACGATGCGCAAAACTTCGAGTCCGGCGATCGTGCCAGCGATCCGGGTCGCTTCTCGTTGCGCGTCATTAAAGTAGGCGGGGACTGTGATTACAGCCTGTGTGACGGGTTCGCCCAATCTCTCCTCTGCATCGGACTTCAACCGTGCGAGCAGCATGGAAGAGATCTCGGCTGGGGGACGCACGTTTCCGTCGAACTGGATACCAACGTCGCCGTTTTCGAGACTTGAGAGAGTGAATGGCACCCGCTCCTGGTCGCTTCTGACCAACTCGTCGTCGAATCGGCGGCCGATGAAGCGCTTAGCAGAGTAGACGGTGTGTTCCGGATTAGTGACCGCCTGTCGGCGGGCCATCATGCCTATGAGTCGTTCGCTCGTCTTAGTATTTACGGCTACAACGGATGGCGTTACCCGCTGCCCCTCAGAGTTTTCGATGATCTCGGGCTCCCCAGCGCTCATGTAGGCCATTGCGGAATTGGTAGTCCCCAAGTCGATGCCGATAGCTCTTGCCATTTCTTGTAACTTGCCTTTCTTTACCAGTTCGATCTGGTGGGTTTCGTTTTATGGATATGACTGAGTAGTCAACTCGCTTCAGATTCGTCAGGTCGTCGTCCGACCAATACTTTGGCAACGCGTACTACTCTAGATGTCTCAATGTCTTCGTATCCAGCTTCGATTTCCTGCACAACCTTGCCGGCTTGGTCGTCGGATGTCGGCATCGTCGCTAGCGCTTCGTGCCTCGCAGGGTCCATATCTTTCCCGATTGACTCGAATCGTCGGAAGCCTGCATCGGTCAAACCTTTTTCGATTTTTTCGGCCATTGCCTTGAAACCATCGAGCCACCTGGTGTCCATGTTCTGCTCTTCAGCAGCCTCCAAAGCATTCGAAAAGTCGTCTGCGACGGTCATTATGCGGGTTGCGACCGCTAAACGGGCCTGCTCTGCTACGTTCGCTTCTCGCTGAGCGGATACACGTTTTGCGCGCTGCGCGTCGTCGTAGGCTCGCACAAGATCTGATTGGAGGCGTTTGATCTGCGATTCCAATCCTTCGGTTTTGCGACGTGTTTCGTCGCGTTCCACTTCGTGTTGCACTAATTGCGCGCGCGTTTCGTCTAATTCGGTTCGAAGTTCGTTGCATTCGATGATGAGTTGTCGGATTGCTCCTCGGGAACGTCTGGCACCGATCAATGCTCGCGCAGGCCTGCTTGCCCAACGTCCGTCCAGACCCGATCTGCCGGTCGCCATCATTCGACCCCCAAGTAGTGCAGGATTACTTTGATCTCATCGGCGACCGCTTTAGCTGAAGCGGAGTTTGTCAAATCCTCGCTGTTTTCCAAGACGTCAAGCATCCCGCGCATATGCTGAACCAGTTCGAGCACGAGACCGACACCGCTGAGGTTGAGGCCGAGGTCCTCGGATAGTCGTCGCACGATTTGAAGCCGTTCAAGGTCTTCCTCGGAGTAAAGCCGTCTGCTTCCCTGGGTTCTAGACGGACTTACCAACCCTTCACGGTCGTATTTCCTGAGGGTTTGCGGATGCATATCTGCCAATTTCGCGGCGATGCTGATTATGTAGAGAGCGTCGGCGCGACTGGCGAACCGCACACGCACTCTGCCGCGCCTCCGCGTTTGCTGCGCTTCTTCGGCTTGACGCGCGAGTTCTTGCCGAGTTGCTTGTGCCGCGATTTTGTTTACGAGACGAACGAATGCGTCGGCGTTTGGGATCGACGCGCTTGCATCCGATGATTGTCGCTCTTCGTATTTCTGTGTCACACCGGCTCCAACGAGGTGGCAAGACGGATAACTGAAAAATTATGACCCGCTACCTGTTGTTTGACATTGTATTTCATGGTAACATACATGATACGGTTTGTATCAATGTTGACGAATTCCACCACGATGGCGCAACGAAAATAGCTTTGAGGCAGAAAAATTACGAAATCGCGCCAAAATCGCTTGACAAGACCTGTGGGGATGTATTAAAAAGTTTTCAACTAGCCAATTTCGCCGTCGAGCATGCGGCGATTCCGAGCAAGAACAGAAACGAATCGAGAGATCGAAGCAAGACCAACAACCTTCGACCAGAGGTAATTCGAAACCATCATGTCAATAATCTACGAAAAGCGTTGCCCGCATTGCCAAGGCGACATCCTGTTTGCAATCAGGCTCGAGGGACCAACTCTCAAGTGTCTGCAGTGCACCAGACTGATCGATCGTCATCAGGCACGCGAGCTATTGACTCGAATGGAGCAACCAGCCGCCTGACGACTGGGGTAATCGAGAACGGAGTGATATACGAAACTCATTCCCAACTGAAGCCCCGGTCAAGAATCGGGGCTTTTTGGTTCAGACCAAAAACAACCATCATCTCACCTGAAAACCCAACAACGGAGACAAGCAATATGAAGCAGACTGCGATCTTCCCCCGCCGATGCCCTGTATGCGAGGGCGACATTCAGTTCGGGCGCGGACTGGATGGAATCACGCTCAAGTGCATCCAGTGCACCCGCATCATCAGCCCCGCTCAGGCACGTCAGATACTCGTCGATATGCAACGCGAACGCGCGGCAGTTGTCAAGGCAGCTTGATGCCATGCATATCTGAGCCTAGGAAACGCTCAGTTCAACGAACCGAAACGGCTCGGTGCCGCGCGGTCTCCGAGCCGTTTTTCTTTTGTTGATCGAGCAGCTTGTCGAAGGCTGGCACGCTGGATCACAACGCATCGAAAGACCACACGTCGGTTTCGGCACCAATCACTTCGGCTTCTGGGGCAACCCCTTCGACGAACGTTAGCGCGCGCTCAAGGATTTCGGTTGCCGTGCGACGATCGCCGCTCACTACCGCGATACCGATGGTCGTCGCGTTCCAAGATTCGTTGGGATCAACTTCAGCCACAGAAATCGAGTGTCGATTTCGTAACTTGGAAACCATTGAATGGATAACCCGTCTCTTGTCCTTGAGCGAAGATGAGGCGTGAATTTGCAGTGAAACTTGCGCTGCTGCGATATGCATTCGGGTAGGCCCTCGCGTTTGTGACAGGTTTCGTTGTCTCGTTCAAACCATGGCAAGGCACGATTCGCGTGTACGATCGACCGCGTCAGAACGCCAGGTATGGTTCGCTCTCGACGGTAACGTAATCGCATGGTGGGAACTGAGTCAGCGCGTCGACATCAATCTCGGTTCCCCATCCTGGTCCGTTGGGGACGGTTGCATGACCATCGCCGATGGGAATCATCTCAGTCAAGACGGTTTCGTACGCGCCTAGGAAACTTACGAATATCTCCTGCATGAACGCGTTCGGCATTGTGAGATCGAGGTGCAAACTGGCGACCGTCGATATCGGACCGTTAGAGTTATGCGGCGCCACCGACACGTAGTAGGTCTCTGCCGCGGCGGCGATTTTTCGCAGTTCGGTTATACCGCCTGCGTGGCAGATATCGGGCTGGATGATGTTGGCGGCATGTGACTCCAAAAGCGGTCTGAAATCCCATCTGCCGTAAAGCTGCTCGCCCGTTGAGATCGGGATGTTAGTGTGGTTTGCGAAGGCCGCTAGCGCGTCGATGTTGTCCCAAAGTATCGGCTCCTCCAGCCATGCGATATCGTACTCCTCAATGGCTTTGGCAGCGCGTCGTGCGCTCCAAGGGTCCAGCCTTCCGCGCACATCGACAGCGACTTCAACTGAAGGACCGACCGAATCGCGCACGGCTTCAACGAGTTCAACGCCTTGCTGAATGCGTTCTGGCGTGATCACCTGTGGGCCGTAAAACGGGTAGAATTTCATCGCTCGCCAACCCTCATCAACCAGCTCGGCGGAGCGGCGACGATAGTCGTCTACCGTAGTCGCGCCTTTTCCGAGTCCGTCGTCTTCATCTGGATCAAACCACCCGTTGGCGTAGGCCCGGATGTTGTCACGCACTTTTCCTCCCAACATCTCGTAAACCGGCACGCCAAGTGCTTTTGCCTTAAGATCATTGAGCGCTAGATCAATCCCGCTAATAGCACTCATAGTCACCGCGCCACCGGTCCATGTCACGCGTCGATGGAGCGATGTCCAGATGTGCTCGATCTGAAAGGGATCCTTTCCCACTAGATACTTTGCGAAGTCTTCGATTTCAGCGGCGACGCCGAGATCCTTGTATTGAGTGCTCGCTTCGCCCCAACCGTAATCCCCTGTGTCCGCCGTTATCCGTACAAACAACCAGTTCGTTCCCGCCGTCTTGTGCACTGGCGTGCGCATTCTGAATACGTCGATGTCGGTGATTTTCATGGGTTGGTGTCATCCAGTTGGGGTTTCTTGGTTCGATGTGGAGAATATCACGAGTGATAACATCAATTACTAAAAGTGACATATAGCAAACGTGAGGACATGATGGCGCAACAGGCAACTATGGAGGATGTGGCGGCACGGCTGACGGGGGTAGAAACACGGATGACAGTGTTGGAGACGAGATTTGAAACCGAGTTGCCTCATCTTGCCACCAAATCTGACCTCCATCAGTTGACATGGCGCTTAGGTGGACTGATAATCGCCAGCGTCAGCATCGGTGTCGCAGTCTTGAGATTTTGGAACTAAGCAACGGTAGACCGCAGAAACCCGAACGTGGAACGATGAGCGTAAGAACTGGAACTAAGGGCTGACACGCCAGAGAATGTGATGCGGGCAGTCGTGATGGCAGGACCAGAGGATGAGGATAAGGCAGGGTGGGAGTACGCTGAAACAAGAACGTTAGATCGAGATTTGGCGAGTTAGTCCCTTTTGTATCCCTTGTAATAGGCCTTTCATGTCAATTGAATTGAGAATTGCGCGTCGCATTGCTTGGCTAGATCGGAGATTTGTACCACTTCGAAGGATCGTTGCAGTAACGGCGATTCTGATCGGTTTCGTGGTGGTAGTGTCAGCGATTGCGATGATCACGGTATTTCCAGTTGCCGGTTCCGGCGAACGTTCTGTGTCGATGCCGGACGTAACGTGTCTGAAGTTCAATTCTTGGGAGGAGGCTGACAGCCACTTCCAAACCCTGAAACCGTTGTCACGAGAGAAACTGGCCCTTGATACGAACGGTAACGGTATTCCGTGCGAGGGCATCCTGCCGCGCGAGCGCGCCGAGTACGAGGATTTCGAGGTCAACTGCAACGATTTTCAACATCGTGATGAAGCCGAATACTTTTTCGAGGTTTACGACTCGAGAGGCGAGAACCAGTTCGGATTGGACCGCGACTTGGATGGGCGTCCTTGCGAGACACTACCACCGCTGGATAACATGCCTCGCGTTCTGAACCGATTGGATCGTCTCTGGAGTGACGATGCGAGATTCGTCGCGGACGCTAACTGCGGCGATTTTGAAACTTGGGTTGAGGCGAATGAATTCTTCCTGCAAGCTGGCGGGCCTGAAGCAGATCCGCATGATTTGGATGGCGACGGCGATGGTATTCCGTGCGAGTCGCTACCGGAGGCTCCAAGATAAAAACTCGGAGTTCGCTACTCTCTGGATATAAGGTCGGTTGCAGGAGAAGAAAGCGAGATTTACGTTCTTACAGTCGCCGATTGATCCGATACGGCTATACCTAGCGCTGTCGTTGCCGTCGGCGTGAGAAGCGCAGTCTGATCTGAGCGCGTCGCAACGATGCCAGTGCGCGTTCCATGTCTAGGTCGGAACCATGGGTGTCGATCCGCTCTTGCGCCCTTCGCACGGCTTCTTCCGCTCGCGCTTCATCAATCTCGTCTTCGCGCTCCGCTGCGTCCGCTAAGACCGTCACGTTGTCGGCCAAAACTTCCATAAACCCGCCCGTTAGAACGATCGCCTGTTCGTCGCCATCGACACCAAACCGCATCTCGCCGGGTACCAGAGTGGTCATCAAAGCCGCGTGCGACGGCAAAACTGTGAGTTCGCCATCCGCTCCGGGAGCAGTGATGTAATCGACGACGCCAGAAAACGTCTCGCGTTCGGCGGTCACTATGTTGAGGCTCATTGGGGCCATTGCGGAATTACTGACTCCTGAGAAGTGTCATGTATCTCTCGAATAATGCAGATGCTTAAGCGGCTGCTTGCTCCTGCATTTCTCGACCCTTGGCAACTGCGTCTTCGATCGTACCTACCATGTAAAAGGCCTGCTCGGGCAGGTCGTCGTGCTTGCCATCCAAGATCTCCAAGAAGCCCTTGACGGAATCTGCACGGCTGACGTAAACGCCAGGTAATCCGGTAAAGACCTCGCCTACGAAGAACGGCTGCGTCAAGAAGCGTTGGATCTTGCGCGCTCGCGACACAGTCAACTGGTCTTCGTCAGAGAGTTCTTCAATACCCAAGATGGCGATGACATCTTGCAGGTCCTTGTATCGCTGCAGCACACGCTTCACGCCGAATGCCGCTTCGTAGTGGTCGTTGCCAACGATTGCCGGCTCCAAAATTCTGGAGTTCGATGCCAATGGGTCAACGGCCGGGAATAGAGCTTGTGCGGCCAATGCGCGGTCGAGCGACACGTTCGCGTCAAGGTGCCCGAAGGTCGTGACGATACCCGGGTCGGTATAGTCGTCCGCGGGCACATAGACCGCTTGGAATGACGTGATCGATCCTGCTTGAGTCGAGGTGATGCGCTCCATGAGGTCACCCAATTCGGTGGCCAATGTGGGCTGATAACCGACTGCTGACGGCATTCGGCCGAGCAGCGCTGAGACTTCCATGCCAGCCAAGATGTATCGGTACACGTTGTCGATGAAGAGGAGCACATCTTGACCGCGCTCGTCCCGGAAGTACTCTGCCATAGTCAAGCCAGTCAGCGCGATTCGCGCCCGCGTTCCGGGCGGTTCGTTCATCTGTCCGAATACCAGGGCGGTCGAGCCGATGACTCCAGACTCGTTCATCTCGTGCCAGAGGTCGTTGCCCTCGCGCGAACGTTCGCCGACACCTGCGAAAACGGACACACCAGAGTGCTCTTGGGCAATGTTGCGAATGAGTTCGGTGATAATGACGGTCTTGCCTACTCCGGCACCGCCGTACGCGCCGACTTTACCGCCTCGGGGGAAGGGTGTGATCAGGTCCAAAACCTTGATGCCAGTTTCCAAAATCTCGGTGGTTCGAGACTGCTCGGCGAATGAGGGCGGTTGGCGGTGAATCGGGAGGCGATCGGCATCAGAAGCTACCTGCTCGCCTCCGTCGATCGCATCGCCAAGCACATTGAAGATGCGTCCCAGCGAGTTCTCGCCGACCGGCACTGCGACTGGCTGGCCGGTGTCGATGCATTCGGCACCTCGCGCCAGTCCGTCGGTAGTACCAAGAGCAAGACATCGCGCCCAATTGTTGCCTACGTGCTGCTCGACTTCAAGTACCAAGCGTTCATCGTCGACATCCAATTCGAGACCGTTATAGATCTCCGGTAGGTCTTCCGGTGGGAATTCAACGTCGACAACTGTGCCGATGACTTGGACAACCTTGCCTTTGCTACCTTGTGCCATTTGGGTGAGGCTCCTATATCCTGTTTCGCTCCGCGTAATTTGTCTTCACGGGGCTATTCGTTTCAGATGGCGATTTCGCCGCAGTCCTTGTAGTTCAATCTCGTTTTTCTGCGATCAGCCTTGTACGCCGGCGACACCGCCGACGATGTCCAGCAACTCGCCAGTAATGGCTTCTTGCCGTGCCTTGTTCAGGTCCAATGTCAATTCATCGATCAATTCATTCGCGTTGTCGGTCGCGTTCTGCATGGCGATCATTCTTGCGGAGTGTTCGCTGGCCTGCGCTTCCAAGATGGCGTGGTAGACCTGCGTCTCGATGTACCGAGGGGCCAAGCTGGACAGCACGTCCGCTGGCGATGGTTCATAGATGTAGTCGAGATACAACATTGGGCCATCGTCGGAACCAGAAACGTCTGTTTCGATCGGAAGCAGTTGCAGGTTGATTGGTTTTTGGACGGTCGTGTTGACGAACTGGGCGTAGATCAGTTTGACGGTGTCGGCTTCGCCGGAGCGATATCTATCGATCACGAACGAAGAGATGTCCAACGTATCCGCCAACGTCGGCCGGTCGCCGACTGAGAAAGTTGCTACCAAAGATTGACCCGTGCGGGCTACAAACCGTTCACCCTTGCGTCCCACACCCACGGTGTCGATCGGAACCTCAGACGAAGTAAACTCCTGAGCCGCGGCTCGCAAGATGTTGCCCACGAGAGCGCCAGCTAAACCGCGGTCCGGGGTTAGTAGGACTAGCAGTTCACGATGATTCGGTCGCCGGAGCAAGAGCGGGTCCAGCGCTTCGTCATCGTCAGTCAATCGCATGGTCAGATGCGATAGCACCTCGCGCATCTGATCGGCGTAAGGTCGGCCGTTCCGCACCATCTGCTGCGCCCGTTGCATGCGCGACGCGGCGATCAACTGCATCGCGCTCGTGATCTTCGCGGTGTTGCTGACCGACCTAATACGGTCGCGTATGTCCTTCAGGCTCGGCATATTTGCGCCTTAGGTCCTTCGCAATTAAGCCGCCGCCAAATCTGCAGTCTGCTTGAACGCGGCAACCGCGTCCATCAGCTGTCCGGCAACCTCATCGGTCAATTCGCCAGTGTCGCTGATATTGGCAAGCAACTCTGGCATGTTGGCAGCCATGTAGTCGTACCACTGGCTCTCAAAGTCGCGCACTCGCTCGACCGGCACATCGTCCAATGCGCCTTCGTTGGCGACGTGGAACAGAGCGACCATGTTCTCGTAGGTAACTGGCGCGTTCTCCTCCTGCTTCAACAGCTCGCGGAAGCGTTCGCCACGCGCCAGCTGCCGGCGCGTCACAGGATCAAGGTCTTCGGCACCGAACTGGGCGAATGTCGCCAAGGCGTCGAACTGGGCCATCTCGGTTTTCAAGCTACCGGCAACGTCCTTCATGCCGCGTCGCTGCGCGGACGAACCCACACGGGTAACTGAGATACCAGAGTTGACCGCAGGTCGGATACCGGCGTTGAAGAGGTCGGGTTCGAGGAAGAGCTGGCCATCGGTAATCGAAATCACGTTTGTCGGGATGTATGCGGAAACGTCGCCAGCGAGTGTTTCGATGATCGGTAGTGCCGTGATCGAGCCTCCGCCGTACTCAGGCGCCATGCGCGCCGCTCTCTCAAGCAATCGGGAGTGCAGATAGAAGACATCGCCAGGGTAGGCTTCACGTCCGGGAGGTCGCTTCAGCAGCAACGACATCTGCCTGTACGCCCAAGCATGCTTCGAAAGGTCGTCGTAGACGATCAGGACGTCTCGGCCTTTCGACATGAAATATTCCGCCATCGCGCATCCGGCGTACGGAGCCAAGAACTGGGTCGGTGCAGGGTCGGAAGCGTTGGCGGCAACGACAACCGTGTTTTCGAGTGCGTTTTGGTCGGCGAGTCGTTGAACCGTTCCTGCAACTTTCGATGCCTTCTGACCGATTGCCACATAGACACCGATCATGTCGGAATCACGCTGGTTGATGATCGCGTCGATGCAGAGCGACGTCTTACCGGTGGAGCGGTCGCCAATGACGAGTTCGCGTTGCCCACGACCCACTGGAACCATGGCATCGACGACCTTCAAGCCAAACTGCACGGGCTGGTTGACCGGTTGACGAGAGATGACACCAGGGGCGATTTTCTCGACTGGCAACGTTTCATCGGTGTTTGGCGCTGGTTGACCGTCTAATGGACGACCTAGCGGGTCGACGACTCGGCCCAGGAGCGAGTCTCCAACCGGGACCTCCAAAATACGGCCGGTTGATCGGACTTCATCTCCCTCTCGGATCCGGAGATAGTCGCCGAGGATAACGGCACCGACCGATTCCTCTTCCAAGTTCAACGCGAGGCCGAGGATGTCGTTCGGGAACTGGAGAATCTCGTTCAGGCGGACACCGGCGAGGCCGTGTATGCGTGCGATGCCATCGCCCGCTTCGACGACGGTACCGACGTCGACCATCGTGAGTTCGCCACCGAACTCCTCGATTTGGCGTTTGATCACTGAAGCAATATCTTGCCCTGCGGTGGTCATCGAATTACCTTTCCTTAGTGTGTCGGCGGGATGAAATTAACCCGCGACACTGTAGACGCTGTTATGTCATTGCAACTGGTCATGCGGACAATGGGCGCTGCGCTAGCGACTCCTGCATCGATCGCAACCGTGATCGAGTGCTGCCATCAAATAATCGATCGCCAACCCGTGCCACCACGCCGCCGATGATTTCTGGATCCACTTGCTCGGACACCTCGATGCGATCGTAACCTGTCAACTCTTGCAGACTGTTCACGATTCGTTCGCGCCGGGCATCGTCCAATGGAACCGCGGTCGTAATTAAAGCTCGACCTATGCCCAAATGTTCATCGGTAAGTTCGCGGAACGTGTCGCAAACGCCGCTGAGATGTTCCACGTCACCGTTGGTCGTCATCAGCGACACGAGATTCCGCACCAAAGGATCAACATCGCTAAGCAACGTCCCGATTCCATCGAGTTTGACGTTCTCGGGCACTGATGGTGCCGCCATGAAGGCTTGAACGTCAGATTCGGTGAAAACGCCGCGAGCAGTCTCGAGATCGCTGATCCACGCTTCGAGCGCGTCGCGTTCAACCGCGATCGCAAACGCGGCTTGGGCGTATCTTCTCACTGAAGTCGATGCCATTTGACGGTATTAATCTTGGCCCTTGGTCCGATCAGTTGTTGCGAGCATCGAGACCTTCTTCGAGGACTCGGTCGATAAGCTCTCGATGCGAATCCTCGTCGAGCGATTGCTCAACGATTCGCTCAGCGGCGAGAATGGCGATACCAGCGAATTCGCGGCGGACTTCTTCTACCGCTGCTTCGCGTTCTCGCCTAATCTCCTCGCGTGCCCGGTCAAGCATCTCGTCGACCTGGGCTCGAGTGCGTTCAGCTTCCTGGTCTTTCAACCGGGATGCGGCTTCGCGGGCTTCGGCGATCAGGTTCTGCCCTTCTCGACGAGCGTTCGCCAATTCCTGTTCAACGCGTTCGGCAGACGATGCGGCTTCAGCGCTGGCTCTGTCGGCGGCTTCCAAGCTCTCTCGGATGCGTTCCGCCCGTTGATCCAGCATCCGCGTGATCGGTCCGTACAGGAACAGCCGCAGGAAGACCGCAATGATCGTAAAGCCGACCAAGAAGGTCAATAGTCGAGATAGGTCTATCCCCAATGCGTCCATGAGAATCTCCGAATCGTTTTACATCGCACTGTTCAACGCGTCACCGCGTAGCAGCGGCGGCCCGATCTCTTCAAGATTGGATTGACCGAACGCTCCGCCGATACGCCGGCGAAATCGCGGTATTAAGTGAACAGGGTGATGATCGCCACGACCAAGGCGTAGATTGCGATCGCTTCCGTGAACGCAATCGCAAGAATCATGTTCTGTCGAATCGCGTCGGCCGCCTCGGGGTTCCGCCCCAGAGCTTCCATCGCCTTGCCGGCCAGCATTCCGATCCCAAGTCCCGGACCAAGGGCTCCCGCCCCGATCGCAAGACCAGCTCCGAGTGGCGTCCAATCAGTCTCCATTGTCTTAGACCTCCTGGTCTCCGTTGTAGTTGGTCACGACATCGGTCTTCGTCGACCGCGCCGATACTTCACACGCATTCGATACGCCCTTGTCTGGGTCAAGAATCGAACACAGCATGGCAAATTGTGTAGTGTGTCGAAGAGTCATCAATCTAATGCCCCTCCGAGCCGCTATGATCACCTTCCGGATGGTGGTGCGGCATGATCGCAAACGCACCGAACATCAGCGTCAACACTGAGAAGATGATCGCTTGGATAAACCCGACGAACAACTCCAGCCCGATAAACGGAATCATTCCGATCAGCGGGAACAAGAACCCCATCGCGATCAGTAATATCTCGCCTGCAAACATGTTCCCAAACAAACGGAACGTGAAGCTGACGATCTTGATGAACTCACCAACCAGCTCCAGCACCCCCACGAACAGATCAATAGGGTTTCGTTTGAACGGATTCCCGATGAACTTGTCCCAGTATCCCCCGATACCCAACGTCTTGATCCCCCAGAACTGAACGCTGACCATAGCGAAGATCGCTATCGCCAGCGTCATGTTCAAATCCGTGCTCGAACCGCGCAGATATGGGACTAGAATCCCCGCGCGTTTGCCGACGAGAGACGCGTATTTATCTGGGTTTTCGCTGAAAAACTCGGTGTTTGGCACGGAAGCCGGCGCAACGCTCTCATCCACTCGTTGCGCGATTTTGACGACATCATCCGCAGTCGGGTGTGTAGGATCGGCGACATCGTACGCAACGACATCGATGAGGCTCAATTTGTATTCGTTGCCGCGGCCGAACGGTAGCAACCGAATACCGCCTCCATCGAAAATTACAAATTCCTGTTCACCGTAGTCCTCAAAGGTTTTGCCGACGAGTTTCTTCACCTCTTCAACATCAGCGTGAGTCTCGAGGTAGTGCCCCATCCCTTCGCCCTTCTTGCCAACGTCGTGATGCAACCCATCCAAAACCTCCACGTATCCTTCACTCTCCGCCTTGCCCTCAAACTTGTGGAAGAAATACTCCGTCGTCGTCTCAACCCGGCCGATATTTCCGACTACGGGCAACACGCCTAGCCAGTTTGAGAAAAGCACCACCAAGAAGATCGCGGTCGCCACGGGTATGAATATGCGTCCTGCTTTGCCTGACGTCGACTCCGCGAGTCCGATGAAGAACTCGTAAAGAATCTCCATCAACGATTGCCAACGTCCCGGCACCTCAGATATCTTGCGCGTCGCCAACCATGTCAACAATAGGAGTACCACGATAGCGGCGATGAACATTACTACCGTGTTGTAGAGCGCGTAATCGCCAATGTAGGTGACGAGTTCCGAAGGAACTTGCAGATGAGGGACCGGACCGCCGAGGAATCCACCACCGAACGCGGCACCGAGGGCACCGCCCAAAACCGAAATGACTGCCACAGCGAGTAAGAAAACCGCTATGGCGATGCCTTTAGGGGATGAGAGCAATCTCTCCCCCTGATTCTTGGTTCGGCTCTATCGACATCTTTCGGTTATCGTCTGGAAGGCCCGGCTAACCGTTGCCTAACGCTTCGCACTCCCGAAGTCAGACAACATCCGCATCATGCCAACTAACGCAACTGCAATCCCCAACAGGATACCGACCACCAGCAGCAAAGGTGCACTGCCGATCAGTCCGTCTAACCACCAACCTAGCAAAGCCCCGCCAGCGATACTCACACCGACGAACCAGCCGATCATGGTCAGTCGCGCTAAAGTCGGGATGATGCCAGACATACTCTTCGGAGTCCGTTCGTCAGGCATCGCAAACCCGCCTCCACTCTGAACAATTATATGAACCAAACCTCCCCTTCGCGAGGCGAAGTGGACGCGTGGTAGTGTAGCGACCACCCGGGGATGCAGGGCACCCCTTTCGACGCCTCTTATACTGGAAAAGGAAGATTGACGCAACGCAAATGGCGCAGTAATCAGATGACCCAAGAACTCAAAGCCACATACGCTGATGGCGTCTTCAAACCTGTGACCCCTGTGGACCTCGACGATGGCGCAATAGTCGTGATCTCAGTAATGGAAGATGCACAATCCGAAAACCATTTCCAAGGTCTCGAAGCGAGCGCCGGTGGATGGAGAGATATCGTCGACTACGAGCAACTCACCGAATACATTTATGAACGTCGCGCGGCTGAGTCACGCGGTCAACCGCTACCGGACCTTCCGTGAAATACTTCGTCGATACTGACTGGGCAATCCACCATCTGAGAGGATCGCAAACCGTCACGGAACAGCTGAAGCAGAGAGCCGCGGACGGAATCGCGATCAGCATCATCTCCGCTGCTGAACTCTACCACGGCGTATTTGGTTCGAGAAACCCCGAACTCGCCGAAGCGAATCTCTTGAGCTTCCTGAGCGACATTGAGGTGATCGGTTTGAACGACGACATTTCACGACTGTTCGGAGAACACCGCGCTCATATGCAACTACAACTGACACCGATCGGAGACTTCGATCTGCTCATAGGCTGCACCGCCTTACACCACAACCTCACTGCCCTGACAGACGACCGCAGAGATTTCCAACTCATCGACCAAGTTCGCGTCGAAACGCAGTGAACAGTGCTTGCAATGCCGCGATTCACAATAATCCTCACCGACCGCAACAAAGTCACAATCGCCGCTGAAGTCCGACGCGCACTCGGCATCAGACCGCCAGTTAAGGTTTCCTACATCATCGGCGATGCCGGCTAAGTATCAATCGCCGCGGCAGAATTCACTCTTGAAACTGCCCACGCCTCCGTCAAGCCCATGACCGACGGTCGCACGGTATACCAAGTCATCCGAACGCGAAAATAGAATTCATCGAGATGATCGCAATGGTTTAACCGACCTTTAGTATTTTCCAGATGGCGAGATTCGCTCCCAATTCAGCCCCATGAAAGACGGTGACACATCCGCCCGAGATTTGTCGGATTGGCAAAGACTACAACTCCGTCAGATGCTTGAAAGTTGGAGAGCGTCGAACTTAAACCCGTATGTCGTTTTGGGATTGGGGTCCGATGCATCTCCAGAGCAGGTTAGGGAAGCCCACCGGAGGTTGGCCAAGTTTTTTCATCCCGACCTACATTTCAACGACCCGATCGCCGTCGAATTACTTAAGGAAATCAACGTTGCTAGAGACAAACTCGACGCTTCGGTTAGACGAAATCGAGGTTCCGATTTTTCCGGCAATACAACCTGTGAATCGGACGCTACTCGACATCAACAAGATTCCCGAAATCAGGACCGTGAAGGCTGGCAAGATTACCGCTTTAGGCAACGAGACCAACATACAGAAGAGGGTCATGGGCACGCGGGCGGAGTTTCGAACCCCTCTCACACAAACTCGACACGAACGAGAAGCAAATCGCGAAATTTTGATAAGACAGCGTTTCAGATCGCTTTGGGCGCAGCATTCTTGGTCAGTCTTCTCTTATTCGTTGCGATCGTTTTTGACTCCCGCGAGGATCCGAATACCGACGCCATAAATGTCGTTCAGCGGGACACACCCGAGGCGGGACCGAATTCCGCAGAGTCGGCAGACATCAATCAGGCAGATGCGCCGGAATCGCTTGACCAAACAACATCTGAACCGACGCAGGTATCCGAACCGATACAAGAATCCAGTGTTTCCGAACTTGATGAGTGGCGACAATACGCCTTGATAGCCATCAACGAAGAACGACAGAAAGCTGGCCTAACTACAGTTGCGTTGGTCGACATCCCTGCAACTCAACGGCACGCCGAAGATATGAAAGAAAACTGCTTCGTTAGTCCTTGGGGCACTGATGGAATGAAACCCTACATGCGCTACTCGAAGTCCGGAGGATACCAACACACCTCCGAAGTCGATTACGGTTCAAATTACTGCCCCACGTTCAGTTTTCTTTACGAACGTGAATCCGTTCAACAGCAAATCGAACAAGCTATCTCGACTGCCGTCGATCTCGAAGATCTCGATTCTCTGGACATCCTCGATCCGCACGCCCGCAAGGTGGCTATAGGGTTGGCTTACAAAGAACCTTCCCTATGGACAGTTTTGACATTCATTTCCGACTACGTCGAGTACCAATTGACGCCCTTTATTCACAACCAAACCCTTCAATTCACCGCAACCTCCAAACACGGCGTAGATTTCACAGACGAAGATTTGGGCGTAGCGATCTTCTACGATGAACCCGTCAAACCACTGAACAGAGGTCAGTTGCACCAGACTTACTGTTACTGGCATGGCGAGTTCCTAGCTTTTGTGCGCGAACCGCTTGAAGAGGGATGGGTTTACGAAGATGACACGATCGCCTTCCCGTCTGAAAGGTGCGTAGATCCGTACGGCATTCCAGCCGACACGCCGCCTATCGATTCACCTGATTCATGGACGATGCCGACGGCGGTACCCATCGTAGAGGAAGGCATCGCTCTCGTCGCAGACACATGGGAAACCGATTCAGGGAAGTTCCGATTCGAGGCAGACCTCAGCATCTTGTTGAGCCTTTTCGGCGAAGGCGTATACACGATGGTTTTATACGCAACAGTGAATGGCGAACCAACTTCGATCTCCGAATACTCAATCTTTGTTCCCGGGCCAACGAACTGACGGTACATGGGTATGGGTCGCGCCGTCCGGCACCTTCGCAGAGATTGAAATCGGATCCAATCCTGTTCGCCGCGATGCACAGTGCAACCTAGGGAATGACGACATCATCCGGCCATTGAACGCCTTGTCAGGCCGATCAAACCAACCCCAAAAATAAATCCCCAAATCCATCAACGACTGCTCCCCATCCCGGATGAACCACCACCGTCGAATCCACCTCCTCAACGATTGCCGGCCCCTCTACCTCATCGCCCGACTTTAACCGATACCGGTCGTATACCGGGCAGTCGACATACCCGTCACTTTCGGCGAAATAGACCAGCCGCGTTCCTTTAACCGCGCTCGCCACGTCACCACTGCCCACATCAACTTCCCTCGACCGCGGCTTCTCGATCACGCCGATCGCGCTCAGGCGCAGAGCGACGAATTCCACCGGTTCGACATCCGCCTTGAATCCGTAAGCACGCTCATGTTCGTTGTGGAATTGTTCCAACACGCTCGGCAACTGATTCGACCTCAACCCGCCCTGTGGCAACATGATGGTCAGTTCGTAGCTCTGACCCACGTAGCGAGTGTCAGCCTGGTAAACGAATCTCATGCTTTCCGACGCGACATCTTCGCTCGACAGCGCTGTTTTGCCTTCAGACTTCATCCGCGCGAATTGCGATTCGACTGCTCGCAGATCCAACTGATCGGCGCGCTGAATCATAGCCACTGAGTAGTCATGCTTAATATCCGTTACCAACAGCCCCATTGCGGATGTAGTTCCGGGGCTCGTCGGTATCAGCACGGACGGCATCTCCAACTCGGCAGCCAAACGATTGGCGTGAACAGGTCCTGCGCCTCCAAACGCCACGAGAAGGAAATCCCGCGGATCGTATCCCCGTTGAATCGAAACTTGCCGCAAAGCGCCCACCATCGCGTTGTTGGCGATCTCGACGATGCCCAGAGCCACTTCCTCCACAGCCATACCCAACGGATCGGCGCATTTCTCCTTGATCGCGCTCCGTGATGCATCGATATCCAAGCCCATCTCTCCGCCGAGGAAATAATCAGGCGATATCCTGCCTAAAACCAAATTGGCATCAGTGATGGTCGGCTCAGTTCCACCCAACCCGTAACACACTGGTCCCGGATCGGCTCCGGCGCTCCTCGGTCCGACGCGCAATATGCCGCCTGAATCGATCCACGCGATCGAGCCTCCGCCGGCCCCAATTTCGACGAGATCGATCACGGGTGTTCGGATCGGATACCCGGCACCTCGCGCACCATGTTCTGTCGTAGCCGCCGTCCCGCCGACCTCATATTCCTTGGTTACCCGCGGTGTTCCGTTCTCGATCAAACCTGCCTTAGCCGTGGTGCCACCCATGTCGAACGAAATCACGTTTTTGTGACCGAGCGTATTTCCGAGATTGCTCGCCGCGATCACCCCGGCTGCTGGCCCGGATTCAACCATGAACACAGGTCTGTCGATCGCCGCTTCAAATGTCAGGACTCCACCGCTGCTCTGCATCACCAGCAACTCGCCCGTCACTCCTGAGCCGCGTACTCGCGATTGGATGTTCTCCAGATATCTCGACACGACCGGCCGGATCGCGGCGTTGATGACCGTGGTGCTCGCGCGGAAGTACTCCCTGAACTCCGGCGCAACATCTGAGGACAGCGAAAACAGGGTCGTCGGTAGTTCGTTCTTGAGAATCTCGCCGATTCGTTGCTCGTGCTCCGGGTTGATGTACGAATGCAGCAGACACACCGCGATCGACTCGACCCCTTCCTGTGCCAACTGATCTGCGACGCCAAGAACCGCATCCTCGTCAAGCGGCTCAAGCACATCGCCCCTGAAATCGAGACGTTCGGGTACTCCGAAACAGAGATAACGGGGAACCAGCGGCTTGATCTTATCGAACTGAAGGTCGTAAAGGACAGGACGTATCCCAGTCTGAATCTCCAACAGGTCCCGGAATCCGTCGGTGGTGATAAACGCCGTTTTCGCTAGGTTGCCTTCGATAATCGCATTCGTCGCAACCGTCGTCCCGTGGACGACGTACCGAACCGTTTCCGGCTTTACGGAAGCATCCCCGAGCATTCGATCGACCACGTTGAGAAAACCGACGGACGGATCGCTCGGAGTAGAAGGAACCTTGCCAGTCCGGATCTCGCCGGTCGACTCGTTCAGCAATATGGCGTCGGTAAAGGTCCCACCGATGTCAACACCTAACCGGAATTGATCGGTCACTGCTCAGCGCCTTGTTCCCGGGATGAGACGGATCGCAGACGATCAGTCTCTTCGGCGTTCACGTTCCAGTTGTCTGTGTCCACGGCTACGCGATAGATAGATCGAGCCCGTTCACCACTCACCCTTCCGTCGCGAACGTCTCGCAGAACCGCTTCGGGGTCGCGTTCGTACGGCGCACCGTAGCCACCGCCACCGCAAGTGCGATAACTCACGACATCGTTCGCCTCGAGTTGAACCGTGACCTTTGAACCCAGTTCCTCGGCTTCCGAATCCGGATTGAGGACGTAATGGGCTCGTTCTCCGGGCATACCGCCGAACAGACCGTGCGGACCCCATTTTTCGCGGTCGGCCAATATCGTGAAAGATGCTTCGTGGTCTGGGAACAGATAGTCCCTGCGCAACCCCAAACCGCCTCGATGCTTGCCCGGACCCTCCGAATCATCGACCAATTCGTAGCGAATGATCCGCACCGGATAGTTGAGTTCGGTTTCCTCGATTGGCGCATTGGCGGTGTTCTTGCCATGAGGTTGCACCGCATCCGGACCATCCTTGGTCGCCCTGCCGCCAAAACCGCCGGCTATCGTCTCGAGGAAGCAGTAAGTCTCATTCCGATACGGATCGACCCCACCAAAACCCGAATGACAGATCATGCCTTCCGTACCAGCCGGAATACGTTCTGGCATCGCTTCCGCCAATGCCTTGAATATCACCTCCGTGAGACGAAGCTGCGTCTCCCATCCGCCGACCACTGGAAAAGGCTCGGTAGCGTTCACGACCGTCCCTTCCGGCGCGATCATCCGCACATTTCGGTAGAAGCCGGCATTCACCGGAACATCAGGATCGATCAAACACTTCAGCACGAATGCCACACCCGAATGCGTTTGGGCATACGTCGAGTTAACCGGCGCGGGCCGTTGCGCGTCGGTGCCAGTGAAGTCGAACAGCATCCCACCGTCATCCGCCACAATCTTTACTTGAAGGTTTACAGGTTCGTCCGAATACCCATCGCTGTCCATGCACCCCTCGGCTTCAAACACCCCTTTGGGCAGCTTCGCCAGTTCCGACCTCGTACGCCGATCGGTGTACTCGATCAACTCGTCGATGTACCTCTCGACCGTTTCCTTGCCGATTCGATCCAAGAGCGCGGTCATACGACGGATACCGGTGTTGTTAGATGCGATCTGAGCCCGAAAATCGCCCGCCGTCTCCCGCTTCGCCCGGACCTGCGCGAGCACTAAATCGAACACATCCCGATTGATCTCACCCCCGCTGACCAGCTTCACTCCGGGAATGATGATCCCCTCTTGGAATATCTCCCGAAAAGCGCCGATGCTAGCCGGAGCACCGCCGCCAACGTCGACATGATGTGCAAGACTCGCTACGTAACCGACGGGCGATCCCTCGTAGTAGACCGGCGAAATCAGAGTGATGTCGTTTAGATGCACGCCGCCGGTATACGGCATATTCACCAATATCCCGTCACCTTCGTGCACATCCTCGATCCCGTAGTTGGTCAGCGCCCTAGGTATCGTCTCCACCAAAGACCCGAGATGATTGGGCTGGCTGAACGACTGCGCCACGGTCCTCAACTTCAGATCGAAGATGGCGCAAGAAAAATCGTGCCGCGTCTTGATATTCGTCGAATACGCGCTCCGCCGCAACGCCGAAGCCATCTCCTCCGTCGCCTCCACCAAGGCGTTGCGGATGACCTCAAAGCGGATGGGGTCTATGGGGGTTTCGGATGACATTACAGCGAACGTCTCAGCCAAGCAAGTGACGAGGGAAATGATAGCAACGTAAACCGTGCAAACATCGCCTACGCCCAGAACATGCGCACAACCACCCGCGCCACCCGTAGGGGCGAACCCTTGTGGTCGCCCTACCAACCAAACGACTACACCCCACACCACCGCAACAAACCAAACCGCCCGATCATCCCCTCTCCCTTGATGGGAGAGGGCTAGGGTGAGGGTGAACGGACGGCCAAGGGGCCGGGTTGCCTCCGCTGTGCCGGGGGAAATGTGCCACGCAGAGTAACTACGGCTACGACGTGGCAGAAGGACGAAGGGGCCCCGAACCACCCCCTAAACTATCCTTAACCCCATCGCCCCCACCATGATCCCCCTAATCACAAACCACGCCGATCAACTAGCCGAAATCTGTCGGCGACACCACGTCAAACGCCTAGAAGTCTTCGGCTCCGCCGCAGTAGGCGACTTCAACCCCGAAAAAAGCGACATCGACTTCCTAGTCGAGTTCGGAGACGCACCCCCAAAACCGTGGTACGGCAACCACATCGACCTGAAGGAAGACCTCGAAAGCCTATTCAACCGAACCGTCGACCTCATCGACGATACCGCCATCAAAAACCCCTACTTCCGAAAATCCGTCGACGAGACCCGGGAGCAGATATATGCGGCGACACCCTAAATCCTTCCTGTGGGACATCCAACAGTCAGCCCACGCAATCTTAGAGTTCGTCGCCGATAAAACCTTCGAAGATTACGAACAGCAGAGGCTCCTGCGGTCGGCGGTAGAACGCGAATTCGTCATCATCGGCGAAGCCACAAACCGACTCCATCATCACAACGAGCACCTCGCAAACCAAATCTCAAACCACCAGAGCATCATATCCCTACGAAACATAATCGCTCACCGATACGACGACGTGAGAAACGACCTCATCTGGACCACCATCAAAAACGATCTCCCAACTCTTCTTGACGAAGTCACCACCCTCCTCGAACAGCCCTGAAACACGAACTCGCAATTACACTTCATTGACTAGGCAAGACTGCCAACGACTATAGGATTGACAGGACGTCTAGGCTACGGAGCGAGCGTCAATTGGTTGATGTACATTCCTCGGAGATTCAATGCCAGCGTGTAGCGGACAATGGCACTGGACTTTACGTCGACGTGGAGAATCTGAACTCTGATGGCCAGACGTTGATCCAGAGTTTGGTTCATACCTGGCCTGCCAATGTCCCAAAACTATCGCGGCTTACCTTCTACGTGAAGGCCGCCCAAGTCGAACTGTGGCGTCTTTGGGCTACGAGTAGGTTCGATGATATCGAGGTCATTGTGAAAGGGATCCAGCATTTCAGCATGTCTTCAACCAAGAATTCAGCGGACATCGCCATAGCCACCAACGCGATCGCTGATTTGATCTTCAACAGGATTTCTCACGTCGCGGTATTCAGCGACGACAGCGATTTCATATCCCTTTACGCCGCCATACGCGACGATCCAGATATTCCGTTGCCAGACAGTGATGTGCCCTTCCTGTGGGTCGTGACCAGCCGTCAGGGATCGTTATCCGCTACAGTCAAACAATTCTTCCCGGGTGACGCTCTACACATCGTGAACGAATCGAACGCTTCCTCCAAATACACCGTGGCTACATCTTCAACTTCGACTTGGGACGAAATTGCCAAGGCAATCTTGGAGGAAATTCCCGTTGGCTCGTTCAAAAGCACTGATTGCCGCCCCATCATCATTAAACGTTGGCCCGATCATCCCTTGTCCAAATCCAGCGGGGCTCAGTTTGGGATCGAGTTCAAAAACAACGTATGGCCGATTCTTGAGAAATTGAGTGTAGAAATTAAGAACCCAGGCAAGAAGCCTATTCAGTACGAGATGACACCTACAGCAAAGAACTCGTTGCTTAATTGACTTAACTCCTATTGTATTTATAGGGCTGGGCTCAGTCTTACGAGCAATGGCACAGTAATCACTACGAAATCATTATTGTGTGGCAATCCATTTCTATTCTTCTGCCCGAATCCAGCACTGAAAATCGAGTGTGTTCAGCTGTATACGCTTCAATTCAGAGCTACGACGATGGCTACGATCGCACATACAGCCACTCCTGCGATGAAACCCCATCCAAATCCGCGTTGAAAGTCTCGACTCATCGCTTTTCTCCTTTAATTCTGGTCACCTCCGCAACAACACGTCGCACTCAAGCCTATCAAAGTTGTCCCTAACCTACTCTGCGCGATCCGCAATCCGATCACGCGTACTAGTCACGATCTGAGGTTTCGTCATTGGTACTCCCTCACCAACCGCGCCCGCAAATACTCCATCGGACGATCCCCCTTCAACGAGTTGCAGTGCCCACAAAGCAGCTGCAAGTTGTCAAGATGATCAGTCCCACCCTTCGACCGTGCGATGATGTGGTCCACCGTCAGATGCTGCGGCAAGAAATGCATCCCACACCCGTTGCAATTCCCACCCTGCATTCCATAAAGCACTACCTTCGACTCGCTCAACGGCGGCGCCGGCTCACGATCCGTCCGCTTCGGAATATCCGAACGCGCGATAGCCTGAATTCCACCCATCAACCCAAGCTCATTCCGCGCCCGCTGCTCCACTAGCTTCACCGCCAACGGAGAAAGATCAATCCCGATCCACTGCCTGTCCAATCTCTCCGCCGCGATGCAAGTCGTCGCACAACCGCAAAACGGGTCCAGCACCACGTCGCCCGGATTCGAACTCGCTTTGATAACCCGGTCCAGCAGAGCAAGAGGTTTCTGAGTCGGGTAGCCAGTTCGTTCTTTAGCTCGTGGATTGATCGGTGATACATCAGTCCACATGTTGTGAACCGCTTGACCGTCCAATTCGTCCAAATACCGCTTGAGTTGGGCAACTTTGCTTTTCGTGTAGATCCTGCCTTTTTGCTCTAAGGCGCGCATGTTCTCTTCGGTGTAACGCCAAGCCTTGGTCACACCGTGAAATTCGTAAACGGGGCCGCGACCTCCCGGCGGGTTGAGATTGTCTAGTCGGAACCGCCGTCCATCGTCATCCACGTGCCTGAACTTGCTGTCGATGTACTCCTTCGAGTAGGGAGTTCTCTGCCGGTTAAACACGTACTTGTCTGTCTTTGAGTAAAAGAGCAGCGAATCCGATACCCTACCGAACCGCTTCGCATCCGCGTGAAAATTGAATCTCTTCCAGACAATCTCATTTCTGAAGTTGTCCCTGCCAAACACAGCATCCATCAGCCCCTTCAGGTAATGACTCGCGGTAGCGTCACAATGCAGATAGACACTTCCGGTAGGTTTGAGAATCCTCCTCATCTCCAGCAACCGCACCGCCATCATGATCAGATACGACTTCATCCCGCTCCCGTGGCTGTGCTCACTCGCATCGATGATCTTGTAAAGCGCCAGATCCGTCTCCGCGATCTCGTTGTGCCAAGCCTCATCCACATCCGTCAAATCCCAAGTGTCCTTGAATGCCGCCCCAGCCGCTTTGCTGCCTATGGGCGCCGCGTAATCGCGGTTGGAATTGAAGGGCGGATCGAGGTAGATTAGGTCGATGCAATCATCGTTGATGCCGCGCATTACATCGAGGTTGTCACCCTCGAAGATGGTGCGGTTGGGGATGTTGCACGTGCCGGGTTGTGTGGTCGTGGTGACCATGTTGTTTAGATTAACTTGGTCGGATTGATGGAGTTGCGGCGCGTGGCGAAAGGTGTCAGGTGTCTCTTCTGGATTCCCGCGTGCGCGGGAATGACGTGGTCTCTGCAAACAACGCCCACACGCGATAACGTATTCGCATCGCAACTTACCCAACCACCTACAGGTTGAAACCCATGAAATACGACTTCATCGTCATCGGCGCAGGATCCGCCGGCGCAATCATAGCCACCCGCCTCAGCGAAGACCCGAACATCAACGTCCTTCTGCTCGAAGCAGGACCGGACTATCCGACCGTCGATGACCTGCCGATGGAGATCAAACTCGGCTACGGCTTCGATCGCAACATCTGGGCGCGTGCTTTCGGCAAGGACAGCAAGCACAACTGGAATTTTGTCGCGAAGTCGAACGATCTGTTCCCGGACATGATGGTGCCGCGAGGCAAACTGGTTGGCGGCTCCAGTTCCGTAAATGCCCAGATCTTCTTGCGCGGCATGCCTGAGGATTACGATGACTGGGCGTCGTGGGGCAACGACGAGTGGTCGTTCCAAAATCTGATGCCGTATTTCCGGCGGATCGAAACAGATCAAGATTTCTCAGATGACTATCACGGAACTGATGGTCCGATAGTGGCACGTCGTTTCAAGCGCGACGAATGGAACGCGGATCAAGAAGCGTTCGTCGAAGCCTGCCAGATTCTCGGACATCCCTACTACGAAGACGCAAACAACCCCGACACCACCGGTGTCGGCCCGCCGCCGTTCAACAACCCGAACGGCGTCCGATGGAGCACCAACATCGGTTACTTGACTCAGTCTCGTCACCGCTTGAACCTCACTCTCCGCGGCGACTGCCACGTGCACAAGCTACTGTTCGATGGCAAAAAGGCGATTGGAGCGAAGGTTGAGTCGGGTGGCGAGATGTTCGACGTGTACGCGGATCAGGTCGTTTTGTCGGCAGGTGCGATCTGTTCGCCGCAGATTCTCATGCTTTCAGGCGTAGGACCAGCCGATCACATCAACGATATGGGGATTCCGCTGGTGCTCGATTCACCGGGTGTCGGACAAAATCTGCGCGACCACCCGCAAGTCTCGACTATATTCCGCACCTATGAGCATTTCCGTCAGGATCCGCTAGCTTCGAAGATCCAGATCAATCTGAAGTTCACGTGCAAGAGGTCGAAGTGGCGCAACGACATGTTCATCCACCCGTTGTCGTGCACCACGCAGGAAGGCGTTTACCTGATCTCGAATACTCAGCCGATCGGGATTTCGATGATCTCGGCGCTCTACTTGGCCGAAGCGGCCGGTGAGATTAAGCTGCAATCGACCGATCCGTATGTGCAGCCTTATCTCAACTACAACCTACTGGGCACTGATTTCGACAAGGAGCGTATGCGAGAAGCCGTCAGAAAGTGTATCGAAATCGGCGAGCAGTCTCCTTATAAAGACATCATCGAGGAGCTAGTTGCGCCGACACCGGAAGAGGCCGCTGACGACGAGTTGCTGAACCGCTACATGTTGAAGTGCGTAGGCACCAGCCACCACGTCTCAGGAACCGCCAAGATGGGACCAGACAGCGATGAGATGGCGGTACTCGATCAACACGGCAACGTAAAGGGACTGGAGAACTTGAAAGTCGCAGACGCCTCGAACATGCCCGACTGCATCCGCGCCAACACGAACGTCACTTCGATGGTCATCGGCGAGCGCGTCGCTGACTTCATCTTGGAAGGCAAGTAACAGAGGACCGTTGAAATCCGGTGTTACTTGCTGGCTGCCTCTTCGCCGTCATCGTCCATGCTGAGCGACTCCATGAACTCGCTGAACGCGCTCAGCTTCTCTCGCTGCTCAGGTGTCACTGGGGTGGTCGCTTCTTCATATTGGCGTTCCCGTGCGCCACGGCGTGATGCTTCTTCAGCGGAACGGCGGCCTTGCAGATCGCTGTCGACCTGCTCCATTACTTCCTCGGCCATGTAGATCGGAACGCGGGCTCGGACAGCCAACGCAATCGAATCGGAGGGCCGGGCGTCCAGCGCAATCACATCTTCGCCCACGCGTACGCTTACATCGGCGAAAAACGTCGATTTGTTCAGTCCGCGGATGTAGACGTACTGCACTGTACCGCCAAGCTCGGTGATGGCGTTCAACAGCAGATCGTGAGTCATAGGGCGCGTCGCTGGTGTTTCACCTGCAACTGCGGCGATCGCTGATGCTTCGTTGCTGCCAATGATGATCGGGCAAACGCGCCGATCCTCGCGATCCTTGGGTCGGAGAATCAAACACCGCTCACTAGACCCGTCACGCCCCATCGTGATCTGGTGAATTTCCACCTCAAGCATGACGGACATCTCCCTTGACTTGGCAGCGGTTGGCAATTTTGATGACCACTCGACCTGCGCGCGTGCGGCACACCGTCTAGCAGAACATCCAATTACATACTGTACTACGAAATTCCAAATGCAAATCCGGTGATGCGGTCTACTTAACGACCTAGGGGTTAGCTTCCGACGGGTGTTCGCCTCTTCATCCGGCGTTGGACGATTGGACGTTCAAGCATGACTCGTCGTCCGCATCCCGAGCACAACAGGCCGATATCCGCTCCGATTCGATAGACCTTCCACTCGCTGGAGCCGCAAGGATGCGGTTTGCGCAAAGTAACCAGATCACCGACCTCGAAGGGCACGACTTCGCGGTCTTTCCGGCGAGTCTTGCGAGTTACGGATGGCAAAGGTGTGTCTATCTGCCCGCGGCGATTTCAGAGCGTAACTCTTCAACCGCGCGACGGGCGGCAATGTCGAAATCAGTTTTGGATTCCGACGCGTAGATGATGCCACGGGACGAGTTGATGAGGATGTTTTCTCCGCCTAGTCTTGCCGACTCTGTTGCATCGCCGCCCTGCGCTCCCACTCCTGGTATCAGGAACGGTGTGTCTGGGTGGACGGCACGTAAGGACGCCAGCTCTTGCGGATAGGTCGCTCCGACTACCAAGCCAACGTTACCGCCGCCAGAGAGTCCAATGGTTTGGCGTGCTACTCGTTCAAATACCGTTTCGCCGCTCGCTTCATCAACGACATCCTGAATGTCGATCGAACTGGGATTGGATGTGCGGCAAACCACGAACACGCCTTTATCCCGATATTCCAAGAACGGCACGACCGAGTCGGAGCCTTGGTATGCATACACTGTGCAAGCATCCACACGCCATGTTTCGAACATTGCTTTAGCGTACGCTTCCGCCGTATTCCCTACGTCTCCGCGTTTCGCGTCTGCTATGACAAACACTCCCGGAGCTACATCTCGGATGTATCGAAGCGTTTTTTCCAGCGCTTGGAAACCGGGTAGCCCTAGCGCCTCATAGAATGCGAACTGGGGTTTGTAGGCAGCGACCAAGTCATGAGTGGAATCGATTATGGCTCGATTGAACTCAAAAACATCGTCGATCGGCATCTTCGACGGGGCGGGGTCCAATCCGACACAAACGCAACTGCCGGAGCGTCTCTGCGCTTCGACGATCTTCTCACGCATCGTATTCGCTATCACAGTTGTCACGTCGTATCCTCGTAGGTTCAATGAGCACTCCACCTGAGATTATTTATAACTTCAGTCACGCGAGGTCCGACCCGCGGGCGGGTAAACCGTCCGAGCCCACTCAGGAAGACATCGAATGGCTGTTCACTGTCCTCTACGACACCTATGGCCCGCGAAATTGGTGGCCTACGGTGCATGGTGGTGCGTTCGAGCTTGTTATCGGCGCGATATTGGTCCAGAACATCTCCTGGGGCAACGTCGAGCGCGCATTGATCAACCTGCGAAACGCGGATGTTTGGTCGTTTCGAGCCATTTTGGATGCTCCTGATGAGGAGATGCATGATCTGATCCGTCCGTCGGGGTACTACAAGGCGAAGACGCGTAAGCTCAAAGAGTTTGCAACTTTCATCGTCGAACGTCATGACGGGGATTTGGAGAGGCTTTTCGCGCTTCCGATTGATGAGATGCGAGAGCAGTTGTTGTCAGTTTGGGGGATTGGCGAGGAGACGGCGGATGACATCATTCTGTATGGGGCGAAAAAGCCTTCTTTTGTAATCGATGCTTATACGAAGCGTCTGATCGAGAGGATGGGCTGGGAAATCGCGGGAAAGAGTTACTCGGCGTACCAGCAACTCTTTCATGATTTCCTCCCTCATGACGCCCAACTATTCAATGAGTATCACGCGTTGATCGACTATCACGTGGCTCGCATCTGCAAGAAAAAACCGGCTTGTGACAAGTGCGCGTTCGCGAATCAATGTCCTGTTGGACTTGGCGTTATCAAGCCGTGATCGTGATGCTGCTTGTTTTGAAGACGACGTAAACGTCCAATCCGGGCTCTATTCCGAGCTGGTCCACGGCGTCTGACGTCAACTCGACGACGAACTCGGCGCCTGCGTCGACGAATGCGAACGCGCCAAACTCTCCCCGCTCAACTCTGCGGACGACGCCGCGCAGGATGTTCCTCGCGCTGATCGCTTCCGGCCGCTTCAACGCCAACATTATGTCTGATGCGCTGATCGACGCCGTGACCCGTTGGCCGGGCTTAAGGTTGCTGGATTGGGCGATAACCTCAATTTCGCCGATGCGGATCGCACCCGATTCGGACACTGTTCCGGCGAATAGGTTGTCTATGTCGCTCCTGCCAACCCTCGTTGACGAAACGATCTCGGCGACCAAGTCGACAACCGGGCCGAACGACTTGGCTCGTCCTCGCTCAAGAACTAATGCATTCGCGGCGAGTACCATGACATCCGACAATGAATGCGAAACGTAGACCATCGGGATCGCGTATTTCTCATGCACTTGCTTCAAATAAGACACAACCTCGTTCCGCAATCCGATGTCCAGCGAGGCTACAGGTTCGTCTAGCAGCAACAGCCGTGGCGATGTGGCGACGCCGCGTGCCAACGCCACGCGCTGGCGTTCGCCGCCTGACAATGTTTCTGGATACCGGTCCGATAGTTCATCGATCCCCAAAAACTGACACAACTCATCAGGATCAATCGTGCGTTGCTCGATCGGCATGATGCGGTACCCGTATTCGATGTTTTCACGAACGGTTTTGTGCGGAAACAGCATACCGTCCTGAAACACCATCACCACGCGTCGGGTTTGCGGCGGTGTTCTCACACGCTCGCTTGAAGAAAACAATGTTTGTCCGTTCATCTTGATGAAACCGTCGTCGGGTTCATTCATTCCTGCTAAACATGCGAGCAACGTCGACTTTCCAGCGCCTGACGGGCCGAAAACAGCGGTGATTCCGTTTGAAAACTGTCCTGCGACATCTAGAGTGAAATCGCCTTGTCGGAGCTTCAAATCAAATTGGATGAATTTGTCGGAGCTTTCAACCATTTGAACCGACCCTCGCGTTTGAACGTTTGCGGTAGTTCGAGACCAACCGGTTGTGTATGGCGAGGGCAATCCCTCCGATCGTGATTGACACGGCGGCCAACACCCACGCGCCTGAGAAATCTCCTGCTGCAATGCGTGAAAATATCGCGCTTGGTAAGCCCTGCGTGTCTCCGGGGATGTTGCCTGCGAATACGATTGTGGCACCAAATTCGGCGAAGGATCGTACGAAGCCCAGCAACAACCCGGCGGCGATGCCACGTCGCGCGAGGGGCAAGGTGACGTCCCACGCTGACCTCAATCGGCTAGCTCCCAAATTGCGCGCTGCGAAAACCAATCGAGGGTCTACCTCGGCTAAACCGGCAATGAAGGCCCTTACTACCAGTGGAAATGCCACGACTGCCGATGCGATAGACATGGCGAGCCAACTGAACGCTAAGCCTTCAGTGATCGAGCCTATGGGTCCGGTTGCTCCGAAGAACCAGAGCAAAACGAATCCGACTGCGACTGGAGGGAGAGCTAGAGGCATGGACACGATCAGGTCTATTGCGAATGCCAACCGTCCTTGGTTGCGCACCAAGTAGCTCGCGACGAGTAGTGCGGGTACCGACATGCCGACCACCGCGACCAAAGAGGATTGCAGGGAAAGCAGTGTTATGTCAAGGATTGATGCCATCGATCTTTCTTATCATGGTTCTTTTGCGGAAGGGCTTGTGCTTGTTTGGTGGTTTTGAAGTAGGGTGGGCAGGGTTGGGAATGATTTTAAGGTTGGCCCCTGCGTTCGCTTCGCTCCGCGTCCCCCTTTTGCTGACGCAAAAGGGGAGGGAGGGGAGATTCCTCGCTGCGCTCGGAATGACATGGGGATGCGCTTGGGATGACAGGGCGAGGGGCGCGGAATGACAGGGCTGGGGGATCGGAATGACAGCGCGAGGGGCTCGGAATGACGTGGATTGGCGCGGGAATGACGTGGGTTTGGTTTTTGAACTAGGATGGGCGGGATGGTGAAGGATGGGGTGTTCGGCGTTTTTGAACTGTGATTGCGGTGATGTTGAATGATGGGCTATGATGCCGCCCGTCCGCCCCGGGCATACCCCTGCGATCTCGCTTCGCTCGCTCGCGTCCCCTTTCGTTCCGAAAGGGGACGGGTGTAGGCGCGTTTGATTCTCCCTTTGGGGTTTTTTTGTTCGACGGGTGGTTGTCGAAGGATCGCCGCGTCTTTTGGGGGCGCGTGCGAAAGTTGGGTTGTATGTTCGTCAATAGTCCAGCACCGCCGACGTCGCCAGACCGTCGGCCCTCCGGGAGGCGTCTCTGAAAGATCAGCCCCCGTCATCGCTCGATTGTTCCTCTTGCTGG
>DAOUJE010000020.1:0-3168 GCA_034423055.1 Dehalococcoidia bacterium
TAATGTCGGTCGAATGGTCCGTTCGAGTAGCGTGGGTTTTAGTCGACGACGTTGTTACGATTTGGGACGCTAAAAATCTCGCGATTATGTCGGCCAATGTCTGTGTAGTCATAACTGGAAAGAATCTTACCTTGAAATTGAGTTAGTCGGTAGTGCGATGGCGCATCGCCTTGCTCTACCGTCTCCGACGCAACCGACGCCGCGTGACGGTTTCCTTTACCAGCGTGATGAGTGCTAGCGCACCGATGCCCGCGACGCCTCCGGTGAACCAGGTCGCAGATGCCAGCGCCATGATTTGAGCGATACCACCGATCAGCGGCGGTCCCATCGCACCGCCCACATCGGATATGAACCGCCAGACTCCTAAGAATTCTCCTGGATCTCGCAACGGTGCCAAGTCAGATCCCAGTGTCAGCACGAATCCGCTGCTCAATCCGTTGCCTAGCCCAGCCAACACGCCTGCCACCATCAACATCGTCATCCCGTCTGCGAAAGGAAGCACGGATAATCCCAGGCCCATTACCAGCAACGCCGGGACACCGACGTATTTCCTGCCGAATCGATCCATCGTCCAGCCGACAATCGGGAACATGGTCGAATCGACCGCGTAAGACACGCTGGCAACATATCCGATCTGGTCGGTCTTTAATCCAATCTCGTCTCCCCATACCGGTATCAAGAATTCGCGAGCAGCACGAATGAACTGGAGAATTACAGCAACGAAACCGGCCGTCATGAAATCGTGTCGATGCGCCACCATCGTCGTGCCGATGCTAGTCAGGACATTGCGGTGCCCCTGTGGATCAACGGTATCTCCGCCAGTGCGTTTCATGGCGAAGAGGACGAAAATGCCAGTGAGAACAGCTATGGCTGCCTGCACGTAAAACGGTGCGCGGATGTTGACGTATTCCGCCAGTACGCCACCGAGTATCGGCCCGATGATCGCCGCGATCCGACCTACGCCACCGTACAAGGATAGTGCTTTACCGCGATACCGCGTCGGTACCGCGCGGGCGATGAATGCGTGACGGGAGATCATCCAGAATGCAAAACTTGCTCCCGCCGCGAACCGGGCGACGAACAGCATCGTGAAGTTCGGACTGTTTGCAGCCGCAACCGCGGCAACTGCGAAGAGCAGAATGCCCACGAGCATAGTGCGCCACATTCCGAAGCGCGACACCAATATGCCGGCCGGAACATCAAACGCGAGCGTTCCGAGATGCTTGGCCCCTACAGCGAGACCGATCAATACTTCGGTTGCTAGGAACTCATCCTTCGCATAAATCGGCAGTACCGGAATTAGTACGCCTTGACCGATGGCGAGCAAGAAAGCTGGCGCATAGACCGTCGGGATCAAAGACACGATCGAGAACCGGGGGCGCAGACCGGTTCTAGGCCTGGTTCTGTTCCTCAGAATTGCGATGGCGATTCCTGATGTGTAACTCTCTGCACCGGATTTTTTGCCTCGATACGGACGGTATTCGCCCGTTTGTAAACTTGGCAAACCTCTTTAGCATAGAATCGACTTGAATCGAACCGAAATTAAGCAGATACGAGATCAACAACGTTTTCGCGTCAACCAATGATTGGGTACCAACGCTGAAATTGATCCGTATCGAGTGTATTGGGAGCAAAACATGTCTGACATCAACTCGAGAGGCTACGCAAACGCCGACGCGCTAGTATCGACTGATTGGGTAGCCGCCCACGGAAACGACGATGGGGTACGGATCGTCGAATCCAACGAAGACCCGTTGCTGTATCCATCTGGGCACATTCCTGGTGCCGTCGAAATCGACTGGGCAGCCGACCTCAACGATCCGCTTCGCCGTGACTACCTTGACCGCGATGGCTTTGCCAGCCTGATGTCTTCAAAGGGCATCTCGAATGACACCACGGTCGTCCTCTACGGTGACCGCAGCAACTGGTGGGCCTGCTATGCCCTATGGATCTTCCAACTCTTCGGTCACACCAACGCAAAGATCATGGATGGCGGCCGAATGAAATGGGAAGCCGAGGGTCGCGAACTGACCCGCGAAGTTCCCGATGTTGCCACTGCCAACTACAGCGCGCCCGAGCGTGACGACTCACAAGTGCGAGCCTTCCGCGACGATGTCTTGGCGCACATCGGAAGTTCCGGCAAGCTGATCGATGTTCGGAGTCCAGAGGAGTACAGCGGTGAGCGTCTCCATATGCCGGACTACCCGAACGAAGGCGCACTGCGCGGTGGACACATCCCAGGTGCCGCCAGTGTGCCGTGGGCATCTGCGGCGAACGAGGACGGCACTTTCAAGGATGCTTCGGCACTACGAGACATCTACGAAGGCAACGCTGGATTGTCGTCCGACGACGATGTCATCGTCTACTGCCGCATCGGTGAGCGTTCAAGCCACACGTGGTTTGTGCTGACCAATCTTTTGGGCTACGGCGATGTCAAGAACTACGATGGCAGCTGGACCGAGTGGGGCAACTCCGTCGGCGTTCCGATCGAGAAGTAAATCCAAAACGTTTATCAGAATAGTGCGGGCATCTCATTCGGAGATGCCCGCGCACTGAATCTCATCGGAAATCCACATCCCGATGGATAACGTTCCACAACCGCTCACCCAAATGCTCGAAGAGCTCGATTCGCTCGATAGGGTAGAGCGCGCGCAATATCTTCTCGAAATGTCTGACGACTTCGAAGAAGTACCTGAAGAGATCGCGACTCGGCCGTTCCCTGAAAACCGACGTGTCCCCAAATGTGAGTCCGAAGCCTTCATCTGGGCTCAAGATCGAGACGATGGCACACTCAAATTCCACTACGCAGTCGAAAACCCGCTCGGGATCTCAGCTCGTGCCATGAGCGTGATCCTTGACGAGACCATGTCGGGACAGCCGTTGGATCAAGTCGCTAGTGTCCCATCCGATATCGTTCATCGAATCTTTGGACGGCAACTGTCGATGGGCAAAGGCGAGGGGTTGGCCGCGATGGTGGAATTGACTTCGTTCGAGGCGCGGCAAAGGTTGCGACGATGATTTAGCAAGAAGCTGTGTTGGCAGTGCCGCGGGTTTAACCGTTTCTCAATCGCTCGTCGAAGAGTCGGGTCATCCCGATAAGTTCATTCCCAATCCGCTCTGCAATGCCTGACCGGTGTACGGGTCAGCCAACGGCGGCAACGCGAGCGG
>DAOUJE010000021.1:0-4855 GCA_034423055.1 Dehalococcoidia bacterium
GGGCGCAGGTCGAAAGTGTTGCCGACAATTGCTGCGATCGTGGTATCCGGCAGTTTGCCGGTGCCTCGGGTTTCTACCATGAGGGATACAGGTTCGGCTTTGCCGATGGCGTACGCAACTTGGACTTCGGCTCGATTTGCGAGACCTGCTGCAACAATGTTCTTTGCTACATATCGGGCGGCGTATGCTCCTGAACGATCGACCTTCGAAGGGTCCTTGCCGGAGAACGCGCCGCCTCCGTGTCGGGCACTCCCACCGTACGTGTCGACAATGATCTTGCGGCCGGTCAATCCGGCATCTCCGTGGGGTCCGCCGGTCACGAACCTGCCAGAGGGGTTGATCAAATACTGTGTTTCGCTGTCACGCATCTCGTTTGGGACCAATGGATCGATGACTTCGGCGATAAGGTCCGATTCGATTTGGGACTGCTTGACGTTCGGGGCGTGCCATGTGGATAGGACGATGGTGTCAATGCGTTGAGGCTCGTGGTCCGCGTTGTATTCGACCGTGACTTGGCTCTTGGCGTCGGGACGGAGGTAGGGGATGGATCCGTCGCGCCGTGCGTCGCTCATACGTTTGGTAAGCCGGTGAGCCAAAGATATTGGTAGAGGCATCAATTCCGGCGTCTCGTCGACCGCGTAGCCGATCATCATGCCTTGGTCGCCGGCACCTTGCTGGGCGTTGTCGGATTCCGATGCGCCGCGATCTTCCAATGCCGTGCTCACCGCCGCGTCAATGTCGGGTGATTGGGAGTGTAGGTAGACGTTGATCTCGCAGGTCTCGTGATCGAACTGGTACTCGGGATCGTCGTAGCCGATCTCGTGGATGGTTTTTCTAGCGACGGCTTCGAAATCGATTTTCGAGCTGGTGGTAATCTCGCCGAACATCCAGAGTCGGTTGGTTGTGCAGGAGGTTTCGCACGCTACGCGGGAACTGGGGTCGCCCGCGAGCGCGGCGTCTAGGATGGCGTCAGACACCTGATCGCAGATTTTGTCGGGATGCCCGTCGGAAACGGATTCTGAGGTGATCAAGTGTTTGAAGCTGTTGGTTGTCATTTGGTTTGTCCTATGTGTGAGGCCAGTGCGCGCCCCCTTTGTCCTTCGGACATTTCCCCTTGGGTTTCGTTTGTGCTGGGCGGGGGAAACCCTAGGGGGGTGATTAGGTGCCGGATTCCCATGAGTTGAGGTATTTTTCCTGTTCTGCGGTCAGGGTGTCGAGGGTCATGCCCATGGACTGGAGCTTCAACGATGCGATTTCGGTGTCGATCTCGGGCGGGAGCATGTGGACGCCGGGTTTGAGGGATGCGTGGTTTGTGGCGATGTATTCGCTGGCAAGGGCTTGGTTGGCGAAGCTCATGTCCATGACGCTGGGCGGGTGTCCTTCGGCGGCGGCGAGGTTGACGAGTCGTCCTTCGGCGAGGAGGTTTATGCGGCGGCCGTCTTCGAGAGTGTGCTCTTCGACGAAGGATCGGACCTGGCGTCGTGCTTCGGACATCTCTTGGAGTGCCTCGATGTTGATTTCGACGTTGAAGTGTCCGGAGTTGGCTACGACTGCGCCGTCTTTCATGTTCTCGAAATGATGTTTATCGATGGCATGGAGTCCGCCGGTAACCGTTAGGAAGATGTCACCTATCTTCGAGGCTTCGTCCAGGGACATGACGCGGTGTCCGTCCATTACGCCTTCGAGTGCGCGGACGGGATCGACTTCGCAGACGATGGTGTGGGCGCCGAGTCCGCGGGCACGGTCCGCGAAGCCGCGTCCGCACCATCCGTATCCGATGATGACGACGGATTTGCCAGTGATGAGCATGTTAGTCGCGCGGATGATGCCGTCTAACGTGCTTTGGCCGGTGCCGTAGCGGTTGTCGAACATGTGCTTGGTCATCGCGTCGTTAACGGCGATGATGGGGTATGCGAGTTTGCCCTCGGCGTGGAGCGCCTTGAGTCGAATCACACCCGTAGTTGTTTCCTCCATGCCGCCGAGTGTGCCGTCGAGCAGATCGCGGCGTTCGGAGTGGAGCATCGCCACCAGATCGGCTCCATCGTCGATGGTCAGATGGGGTTTTGTGTCTACCGCGTCCGAAATGTGCTGGTAGTAAGTGTCGGAATCCTCGCCGTTGCGAGCGAACACTGATATGCCTTCGTCGACGAGATGGGCGGCGATGTCGTCTTGTGTTGACAGTGGATTGGACGCGCACAAGGCGACTTCGGCTCCGCCAGCGACCAATGTCTTGGCGAGGTTTGAGGTTTCAGATGTCACATGTAGACAAGCGGCGATGCGAATGCCTTCTAAAGGTCGGGTTTCCGCGAAGCGTTGTCGGATGCCTTGAAGAACTGGCATCTGCTGGTCAGCCCATTCCGATTTCAGCGCGCCTTCGCGCGCGAGATTTATATCGGTGATGTCGTAGTTCATTAGTGCTCCGGTTTAGCGGTGGTCAATCTGCTGTTTCGCGTAGGGGAAGCCGAATTGCGGTGTCGAAAGTGGTCAAGTCTTCGAATTCGAAGAATCTGTCGGTGATTTCGTCGTTGGTGAGGCTCGCGAGGCGGTCCAGGCCGAATCCTTCGACGGTGAATGATGCGATTACGGATCCTGCGATTACGGCTTGGCGGTAGGACTCAGGGTCGTGTTTGGAGGTTGCGGCGATGTAGCCCATGAAGCCGCCGGCGAAGGAGTCGCCAGCACCGGTTGGATCGACGATGTTTTGGACGGGATATGCGGGGACGATGAATCGTTGGTTGTCGTTGTAGAGGACGGCGCCGTATTCGCCTCGTTTGATGATGACGTTGTCGGGGCCTTCATCGAGGATTCCTTCTGCGACATCGACGAGGTTGGATTTTTCGGTGTACATGCGGGCTTCAGCTTCGTTGATGACGGAGAAGTCGAGTTGGGTCATCAGATAGTCGAGTGATTGTCGTTTCTCGATGATCCAGTGGTTCATGGTGTCACCAGCGACGAGTTGGAGGTCGTCGGTCATCTGGTTTAGGACGGATTGCTGGGTTTCGGGGTCGCAGTTTGCGAGGAAGAGGTAGGGTATTGAGCGGTGGGCGTCAGGGACAGTCGGGTTGAAGTTTGCGAAGACGTTGAGTTCAGTGGCGACGGTTTCGGCGTCGTTTAGGTCTTTGAGGTATGAGCCGGACCAGTGGAAGGTTTGTCCGTCGGCGATTTCGATGCCTGAGGTGTCGATGCCGCGGGAAGTTAGGAGTTCGCTGTGTTCGGGATTGAAGTCGTTACCTACGATGCCGATGATTGCGACGTCGGTGAAGTAGCTGGCGGCGACAGAGAAGTATGTGACGGAACCGCCGAGTTGGTGGGTTCTGGTACCTGCGGGCGTTTCGACGTCGTCGTACGCCATTGATCCGACGACAAGGAGATTCACGTTGTGCTTCCCGTGAAGTTTCTGGGGGCTACTCCGAGGTATCGCTGTTGACGCGCTTCCTCGGAGCTATGCATGTTGCCGTTGGACACGGTAGGTTTACGCGCCGGTGGCGTGTGGAAGTCCGCTTGCGATCCAAGCGGGCGTGCCGTCTTCGATGTTGTAGAGCCGGGATGTGTCAGCGCCCATAGCAGCCGCGTACTCGGCGGCAAGCCCGCTTCGCGCTCCGACTTCGCAGATGAAGAGAAGGTTGCCTTCTGTGGGAAGTTCGTCGAAACGGGGTATGATGTCGTCGACTGGGATCCATAGAGCACCGTCGACGTGGCCGGCTTCCCATTCGTCAGGGTTGCGTACATCGACGACTGTGGAGTCGCCGTTTTGGACCATTTCGTGGGCTTCTTGTGATGTGATTCGGGCGTATGGTTCGCCGGGGACTTGCCTTGCCATTTGATACCTGATTCTGATATCTGATTCTTTGGGCCGAAACCAGATTCGATTGTACTTGATTGAAGGCTTGGCCTACGCCTTGTGATGAGGGGCTTTGCACAACGCGATATCGGTACTGTCATAAGACCAAATGGCTGACGCGCCCCCATTTGCCCGTCCCCTTTGGATTCCCGCCTGCGCGGGAATGACAAGGTTGTGCAAAGAGCCAATGAGCATGAGCTTCATAACCGCTCGCCGGTCAGGAATGAGGTGAAGTCTGTGACCAGCGAGAACGGTCCGACTGCTAGCAGAACGAGTGGGATGAGGGCGATGCTCGCGGCAACCACGTAGTAGATGACGGAAGATGGGATCGCGCCGCGAGACGAGGATTCCGCGAACGCAGACCGCAAGGAGGCAACGTGAGTTCCGATTCCGATTATGAGGAACAGCACGGCGCCCGTTACGCCGGCGCTGAGGACTTTCACCATGAAGATGTAGCCGTCCAGGAATGATCCGAGCAGGGTTTCCACGAAGGCTGATACCCAAAGACCTGGCCGCAGTCCCTCGAAGAAGTCCACGAAGATCAGGATCGTCAATGGGAGGAGGAATCCGATCAGCAACGGTGTTCCGAGTGCATATACGATCCCGGCGATTATCCATCGGATCGGGCTGCTGGCTTCGGAGCGGGTAGTGAAGAGAACGTAAGACAATCCGCCACCAACAATGCCGCCGCCGAGTATGTACGCGGTGATGATGCGCAGGAAACTTTCGACGAAGTTCGGTCGGTAGAACTGGAAACCGAATTCACCGACGCCATTGTCAACGATGGTGATTAGGGTAGCTAGATATCCGACGGTCAGTCCGACAGTGGCACCAACGACGATGCCGAGCCACATAAGTCGCTTTCTGAGGACTCTTTCAACGTCAAGCCGCTGGTTTTCGGCTTCGCGGAGGCGGTTGAGCGCTTGGGCACGCGTCTCGGAAGTTGTGGTCTGATCGGGGGTTTCGTCGTTTATTGAAGTAGAAGAATCTGAATTTTTCATACCTTCAATTGTG
>DAOUJE010000022.1:0-23880 GCA_034423055.1 Dehalococcoidia bacterium
TCCCCCCCCCCCCCCCCCCCCCCCCCCGATTTTGCCCTCCTCCTGAGAGTATCGGCAGGCGCGGTGTGACGCGCGCTTTTCTCCTGCTCCGTTCCCGGTTGCCGGCCCTGTCCGCGCTGGTGGTGCTGGTCGCGCTCTCCGTCTTCCAATCGGTCCATGAGGTCCCGTCCGCGGTTGCGCAGCCGCAGTACGCGATGATAGTTTCGCCGACGAGTCTGACCATTCCTGTCGGCTCCAGGGCGTGCTACATCGTGTACCCTTCCACCGATCCGACCTCCGGTTTGAACGTGGCGCATACCCTTGGCACCGGCCTCACGGGAAAAGCGACCGTGACGAAGTCGAACATCACAACTTGGGGCTTTCAAGGAGGAATCTATACAGAATTTTGCGTTAAGGGGGTAGCCGAGACCTCGTCCCCGGGCACGATCACGCATACCGTGACGGCTGGCGACACTAACTACAACGGGATCACGGTGCCCTCTGTGAGTGTGACGGTGACCGCGGCGGACACGAAGCCCGTGGTGCGGTTCCTGCACTCCGATATGCGGGTGGTCGAAGGCGACACTAACCGTGAACCAATTCATGGGCTATCGAATCTGTGGATCAGAGAGTACACCGTCAAGCTCGACATCGCCCCTGCCCCGAGCAGCGACGGGAAGATCCGTTATTATTTCCCCTCTCCCTCTGCTGGCGCCGCCAATATCAACAACTGGAGTGCGTCGGGTGACACTGCGCGTTGGGACACCGACTTTCTAGCAGCTTCGCTTTCATACCCCATATCGCTAACCTCTGGCAGCAACGACGCGGAGTTCACCTTCACCGTCAGGGCGGACAACGAGGACGAGGACGACGAGACGGTGAGGGTGTACCTGGTGGCTGAGTATTGGAGCCCATCAGTAGCAGGCGGCATCGCGTCCAACACCGACGTCTGCATCGGTTCTTGCAGCAGCCCGACCAGGGATCAGCAGTCGATGGTCATAACAATCATCGACGACGACAATTCGACTGATCCATGGCCGTCCTACCTGCCACCAAAGGGCACCCAAGGCGTCTCGGGCGGTGGCGGAGTCCCCGACCCGGAGCCCACCGCCGTGAGCCTGTCCTTGAGCTCTGCGACGGCGAGCGAGAGCGCCGGCGACGTGACCCTGACCGCCACTCTGGACGCCCCGGCGCCGGACGGCGGAATCAGCCTCGCACTGGGCGCCGAACAGGACAACACCGCCACCAGGAACACCGACTACACGATGCCCGCCAGCATCGGCATACCTGCCGGAAGCCGGTCCGGGACGGCGACCATCTCGATCATCGACGACGAGGAGGACGAAGACGACGAAACGGTAGGCGTGAACGTGTTCGGCTTGCATACCGACAGCAACGGCGTCGGGCACTACCTAGTAGACATCGCGACTCTGACCATAGTCGACGACGACACGACTACGGACGGCCAGCAAGTCGTCGGCAACAGCCAACAGCAGCAGCAAGAGCCGCAACAGCAAGTCGTCGTCGTCGGCCAACAGTCCCCGCAACCAACACAGGCACCGTCGACACCGACGCCCGAACCAGAGACGGAAACGCAAGAGACGCAGCTACAGCATCCGCAAGTCCCGTCCAACCGGGCGCCCACGGTGGCGTCTCCCCTGTCCGATGTAAGCGGCCTGGCCGAAGGAGCGACGAAGGAAGTCTCGCTGTCCGGGGTGTTCAGCGACGCCGACGGCGACGCGCTGACCATCACCGCCTCATCCGACTACGAAACCGTCGCCACCGTAACAGTGGCATCGGACGGATCCGCGCTGACCTTGTCCGGGGTCTCCTCTGGCGATGCGACGATCACAGTCGTCGCCCAAGACCCGGACGGCGCCCAGTCCACCACCACCTTCAAAGTCGAGGTGGTCGATGCGCCGCAGGATCAGGAGCATGAGGAAACATCCACGCCCGACCCGACTCCGACGCCTGAGCCGAAGACGCAACAGCCGCAACCTGCCTCAGAGCCTGAGAAGCAGGGGGATGCGGACACGCCCACTTCCGAACCGGAGACGGAGACTTCGAGTGCAGTCGCTCGCTACGATGCGAACGGCGACGGGTCCATCGACCTGTCGGAATACAGCCGGGCCGCCAACGATTACATCGACGGTAAGATCACCTACTCCGAGATGGTAGAAGTCGCCACGGCCTACCGCGCGTCCTAAAGCATACCCCTGCGTTCGCTCTGCTCCGCGTCCCCTTTCGTCCCGAAAGGGACAGTGTTCAGCCCCTTTCGCTTCGCGAAGGGGGCGCGTGAGCGTATCGAGAGCGGGGGATGCCGAAGGATAGGCATGTCATTCCGAGCGCCTCGCCCTGTCATTCCGAGCGTAGCCGAGGAATCTCTCGAGAGATGCTTCGACCATGCTCAGCATGACATCCCCTCCACACCGTCCTATCGCATACCCCTGCGTTCGCTCTGCTCCGCGTCCTCTTTCGTTCCGAAAGGGACAGTATCTAGCCCCTTTCGCTCCGCGAAGGGGGCGCGTGAGCGTATCGAGAGCGAGGGATGCCGAGGGATAGGCATGTCATTCCGAGCGCCTCGCCCTGTCATTCCGAGCGCAGCCGAGGAATCTCTCGAGAGATGCTTCGACCATGCTCAGCATGACACCCCCTCCACACCGTCCTATCGCATACCCCTGCGTTCGCTACGCTCCGCGTCCTCTTTCGTTCCGAAAGGGGAGGGCGCGTCTAGTGAATAATCGCCCTTGACAGGTGTCTTTGCATAGCATCGCTATGTATATTTGATATCTAGACTTCCATCCGTTGGAGATCGAACCGAACAATGGCTAGCACTGAGCGTACAGAAGAAACGTCGCAACAAGACAACGACGACGAAGCACTAGTCGCCGTATCGACCAGTGAAAACTTCATCGAAGGCGATGTTGCTCGCGATTCACATCCGACCGAGGTCGTAGCTGCACTTCGTTACGCATCTGAAAACAAATACGACTACGGACCTAAACTTCGCGACGCCGACCTCCAATGGGATGTCAACGGCATCGAACCGATGGGCAACGGCATCTCCCGCGTCTTCATCGACTACACTCCATCGGCTTCCTTCCGAGGATTATCTGGCTCCGAATACATCGACGTCGATGCCGGCGGAGCCGTGTTAGCACGCCGTCAGATCAGGGTACCGAAACAGAATCTCCCAGTTGTGCTGATCGCATTGACCGCCGTCTCTCTCATCGCCTTAGCGGTCGTACAAGTCCTGCTGTGGGCCAATCCATTCGAAGGCGGCCCCGATCTCTACGTCGCAGGCCGCACCCTCTGGATCCGCGCCGAACTCCCGCGCCACCAGCCCTACGTCGTCTACTCCGCGCCATCCAGTGCTGGCGAAATCAACCAATGGGCCATCGAGCCAGAAGGTCAAGGCACCGAGATCGTCATCATCGAAACCGTGCTCACAAACCAGACATCCGGAGCGGTTCGTATGGTTGTCGACCGCGAAGCCGCCGAACTCCGCATCAAAGGCAGCATCGCCCTTAAACCCGTAAACGTCATCGATCGCTCCTACATCGTCGAAACCGCCAACGATCGCTATCTCGATCCCGAATTCAGACTCATGTGGGGCGGCTTCACTCTGAACCAAGGCGAAGAGATTCGAGGCCACATCGTGTTCGAAGCACCTCTAGGCAGTGAATTTAGCGACTTCCGATGGCTCGCCGGCGACACCGCCGTAGTTCGATACGACTAGCCCAGTCCAGCCTTTTCCTACTCCGAGAGGCAATTGAAGGGGCCCCACAGGGGGATACCCAAACCCCGACCTCATTCCAACAACGGCGACCACGCAGGACGGGACCCCTCCGCAAGCCGCACTGCTCCGCTGCCATCCGCGTTCATCACGTAAATACCCCAATCACCGTCGCGGTCCGATACGAACGCGATCCGATCACCATCCGGCGACCACGCAGAAGAATGGTCTGTAGGGAAAACGTTGCCTGTCAGAAGCACAACACCGCTGCCGTCCGCATTCGCAACGTAGATATCGAACCACGAATTAAACAGGATCCGATCACCGTCCGGCGACCACGCAAGCGTAATGTCGGAGCAACTCCGCACCTCGTTGTCCGTAAGCCGCACAACACCGCTCCCGTCCGCATTCATAACGTACAACTTACAAGGGTCCGAATAGAACGCGATCCGATCACCGTCCGGCGACCACACAGAACCATCATCCAAAGAGTCGTTCTCCGTAAGCTGCTCCAAACCGCTGCCGTCCGCGTTCATCACGTAAATCTCTTTATCACCGTCACGCTCCGATGTGAACACCACACGACCACCATCCGGCGACCACGCACCAAAAACGTTGTCAGGACCGTTCTCCGCAAGCTGCTCAACACCGCTACCGTCCGCGTTCATCACGTAGACCTCAGGAAGAAAGTCACTACCGCCATCACTAACATCCCCCGATATGAACGAGATACGACTACCGTCCGGCGACCACGCAGGAGAATAGTCGGCATCCTCGTTGTCCGTAAGCCGCTCGACACCGCCGCCGTCCGCATTCATCACGTAGATGCCCCAATCTCCGTCACGGAACGAATAGAACGCGATACGATCGGCGTCTGGAGACCATGTCGTACCACCGTCGTAATTCTCGTTGTCCGTAAGCCGCACAACACCGCCCCCGTTCTCGTTCATAACGTAGATCTCGGCATCGCCGTCACGCTCCGAATTGAACGCGATCAGGTTACCATCTGGCGACCATGCAGGAGAATAGTCGGCATTCTCGTTATCCGTAAGCCGCTCGACTTCGCTGCCGTCCGCGTTCATCACGTATATCTCGGAGTTCTCCTCATAATCTCTGTCACCGCTCGAAACGAAAACGATACGATCACCGTCAGGCGACCACGCGGGTCCCCAGTTGGCATTTTCGTTGTCCGTAAGCCGCACAACACCGCTGCCATCCGCGTTCATAACGTAGATATCCCAATCACCGTCACGTTTAGATGCGAACGCGATCAGGTTACCATCCGGCGACCACGCAGGACCACCGTCCGTATCCTCGTTATGCGTCAGCTGCACTACGCTCCTCCCGTCCGCATTCATCACGTAGACCTCTCTATCTCCGTCACGGTCGGAGCTGAACGCAATACGACCACCATCCGGCGACCACGTAGTCCAACCGTCGAAATTGTCGTTGTGCGTAAGCTGCCTTAAACCTGTTCCGTCCGCGTTCATAACGTAAACATCGATACCATACCTAAACGAAGTGAACCCGATACGTCCACCGTCCGGTGACCACTCAGGCCGAGTGTCCCAAAAGTGATTGTCCGTAATCCGCTCGGCTCCGCTGCCGTCAGCATTCATCACCCAAAGCTCTAAACTACCGGAACGATCCGATACGAACACGATACGACTACCGTCCGGCGACCACGCAGGCCAATAATCGCCATCAACATTGTCCGTCAACTGCTCCAAACCGCTGCCATCCGCATTCACGACGTAGATCTCCCAATCGCCGTCACGTTCAGAAGTGAACGCGATACGTCCAGGCCCATACGCCCGATCACCGCCACCTTCCAAGAGGAACCCCGTCACATCATTAAACACCTTTTCTGCTTTCAACCCCAACGTCCAAAAACCAATCACCCAAACCGGCACTACCACAACCACCACTCCAACCACTAGCCCCGCCACAAAAACGCCCCCAAACGCCAGCGCCCGTCTAAACCAAGTGCTCATATTCATCTCCTGGACAAAACCTTAACGCCAACGCAACCCGAACCAACGCTACCATAGCCACTACTCCAACAACTAATCCCAAATCCACTAAAGCCAAATCACCACAACCACCACTCCAACCACCACTCCAACCACCAGTCCCGACACAAAAACACACCCAAACGCCAGCAACCGTCTAAACCAACTTCTCATACCTATCTCCTCATCGCAATCTTTATACCGCGTCATTCCAACAACGGAGACCACGCAGGGCTATGACCCTCCGCAAGTCGCACAACGCTACTGCCATCCGCGTTCATCACAAAGATGCCTCCACCGTCCCGAAGCGAATCGAACGCGATACGCCCACCATCCGGCGACCACGCAGGATCAGAATCGCTCTGCTCACTATCAGTCAGTCGCACAACACCGCTACCATCGACGTTCATAACGTAGATCTCCTGGTCATCGAAGTTGAACCCCGTACGATCACCGTCGCGGTTCGAAGCGAACGCGATCTGTCCACCATCTGGCGACCACGCAACAACACCGTCGAGAGAAAAGTCGTTATCAGTATCAGCCAGCCGCTGGACGCCGCTCCCGTCCGCGTTCATCACGTAGACACCTATACCATCACCGCCGCGGCCAGAATGGAACGCGATACGACCACCATCCGGCGACCAGACAGGACCACCGTCACCGGGGTAAACAGAGTCGTGGTCCGTAAACAACTCAACGCTACCGTCCGCGTTCCTAATGTACGCCGCCCATTCGCCGTCACGGTCCGAAAGAAAGATCTCCGCACAAGATGCCCGGGAATTCCCCGTCAGCTGCTCCATGCCGCTGCCGTCCGCATTCATGACGTAGATACCGCCGCGCGAACCGAACGCGATACGATCTCCGTCCGGAGACCAAGCTGGCGCATCGTTGCTGCAACCATCCGTCAATTGCTCCACACCACTGCCATCCGCATTCATAACGTAGATGTCGTAGATCTCCACATCATTGTCACGATCCGATGTGAACACGATGCGATCACCGTCTGGCGACCACGCGGGATTAGTGTCAACAGAGTCGTTATCCGTCAATTGCTCGACACCGCTACCATCCGCATTCATAACGTAGATCTCAGCGTCACCGTCACGACCCGAAACAAAAGCAATCCTACCAAGCCCAAATGCCGGTTCTCCCGTCCCATCTCCCAACAACGGCAAAATCCCCGACGCAAACGCGCCAACTATCACTGCAATCACAACCACCACCCCCAAAACACCCGCAAACAACCATTGACGACGCACGACGCGTGATCTCCCGATACGGTGAGCGTCTTGTCGCCCAGGAGGAGTCCCGCTTGAATCTGGAAACTGATAATTCATATGTCTAATCTATACACTTCGCCACAACCTTAGCACCAAGTTAAACCAACATCCATGCCCATCCTGGCGATCCATGCAAGTCCCCAAGATCCCTAGCCGACTGTTGGATGATCAGCCGGATCATGAATCTTAGCGTTGTTGGGTACTTCCGCTGTCTAACCGGCGACACCGCTGTCGTCCGCTACTAGTAGCCGCGCTACACGGCGAGATTTCCGTATATAATCGCCACGCATGGCGCGCCCAGTTGCGAACCGTCGTTTGACGCGCGCCCGAAAAACGCGGCTATCCACCTCAACTGAAACTCTCGAAACGAGATGAGTCTCACCTACATCGGCGCCCGGATCGGGATGTTCATTCTCGTGGTTTGGCTCGCTACTACCGTCATATTCTTCCTGCCTCGCATCGCCAGCGACCGTAACCCAGTCCGCGAACGGTTGGTCATGATGGCCGCCACCGGCAACCTCGCAACAGGTATGGAAAAAGTCGTGGAAGCCTACGAACAGGAGTACGGTCTAGATCAACCTCTGTATCTGCAATACATCCGCTATCTGTCAAGCCTCGTGCGCGGCGATCTGAACTACTCGCTCATCAACTACCCGACGAGGGTGTGGGACATGATCGTCCAGCGGATGCCGTACACCTTGGGCCTGGTCGGGGTCTCAGTCTTGACTGCGTTTGCCCTTGGCTCGCTGTCTGGTGCAACTTTGGCTTGGCCGGGTGCGCCGAAATGGCTGAAAGGTGTTTTGCCTATCTTCCTGACCTTCTCGCCGATCCCTTATTTCATGTTGGCGATAATGCTGATGTTTCTATTCGCGGTGCGGCATCAGTGGCATCCTGAATGGTGGCCGTTACTACCGCTCGCCGGGGCGACGAGCGTCACCACGGTTTACGACGGTTGGAGCATCGACCGGATCCTAGACACCATCTATCACTCGATTTTGCCGGCGATGTCGATAATCCTCTCCCAGGTCGGATTCTGGGGTCTGGGAATGCGCGGGATGATGGTAACCACCCAGGGTGAAGATTACGTTACGCTAGCGCAGATGCGCGGCTTGAAGCCGAGCCGCGTCTTCAGCCTATACGGAATGCGAAACGCCGCTCTCCCGCAACTGACTTCGCTAGCCCTCACGATGAGTTTCATATTCTCGGGAGTGATACTCGTCGAGATCGTCTACCGATATCCCGGGATGGGCACCTTGTTGTACAACGCAATCGCTGGTTTCGACTACTTCGTCATCTACGGCGTCGTCTTCGTGCTCATCGTGATGGTGGCGGCGTCCACCTTCATACTCGACATCGTCTACCCATTCATTGATCCTCGCGTGCGCCGCTCCGCATGAACCGCAGATACGGACGGAATTTAGGTAACTACGATGCGTGATTTAGGCGCTGAACCGACTCAATCGTCCGCTGCTATCCAAGCCGAAGCGGAAACGAGTTCCGAATCTTCATATAGCGCTGTCTCACAGATCGGATACTACCTGCTTCATGAGCGGATGCTCTCTTTCGGGTTGTTCATGCTCATAGCCCTACTAGCGTTGTGGCTTATCGGCGGACAAATCGTCGATCCCAAAAACGCCGATCCCATCTCTGGCCCTCAAACCGCACCACCGCAATGGAAATACTGGTTGGGAACCGATTTCAATGGCAGACAGGTTTTGCCATTGATGGTCCATGGTGCGCCATTGACCCTGCGCATCGGGTTGTATGCGGGAGTATTTGGTCTTGGAATCGGGATCTTATTGGGGTTTCTGGGCGGTTACATGCGGGGGCCGGTCGACGCTTTTATCCGTATCATTTCCGACGTCTTCATCACCATCCCAGGTTTGGCGGTGCTAGTCGTCGTCGCATCGACGATCAAAGAGTCAGCCGGCTTATCAGTCAACATGATGGGATTGATCGTGGCGTCACTGTCTTGGATGTGGCCTACAAGGGTCATACGAGCGCAAGTCTTGAGCATGAGGGAGAGCAACTACGTAGAAGTGGCACGGCTCAACGGCATGGGAGACCTAGAAATCATCTTCCGTGAACTCATGCCCAATCTGTTCCCATTCCTGGCCGCAAGTTTCGTAGGCGCCATGGCAAGTGGCATCCTCTTCGCCATTGGATTGGAGGCTCTCGGGCTAGGACCCCAACACGAACCTACGCTCGGAATGACGATCTACTGGTCGCTCTACTACGGCGCGGTGATCAGCAACTGGTGGTGGTGGTACGGTCCCCCCATCTTCCTGCTCGCATGGATATTTGTCTCCCTCTACCTGATCGCCGCCGGTTTAGATAAGTGGGCCAACCCACGATTGAGGCAGAGCCTGTAATGCCGGACGCTGTCCTTTCGATACGCGATCTACGCGTCTATTTCAACATCCGCGCCGGAACGGTGCGCGCCGTCGACGGTGTCGATCTCGACATCGCCGAAGGCGAAAAGCTCGGTCTCGTCGGAGAATCGGGGTCTGGCAAGACGACGACTGCGCTCGCCATCATGCGGATGATCAAACCGCCAGGAGAAATAGCCGGCGGGACAATCCAGCTCGACGGACGCGATCTTGTAGGACTCTCCGAACCTGAAATGCGGACGGTGCGCGGCAACGATGTCGCCATGGTGCCGCAAGCCGCGATGAATGCCCTCAACCCGGTGCGCAGAATCCGAAGCCAGATGCTCGACGGCCTCAGAGATCACGGTGTAAACGAGTCTCGAGAACGGATGGAGGAGCGTTTGACGACGCTCGTGGCTCAGGTCGGACTCAGCTCAAACGTCCTCAATCTTTTTCCGCACGAACTCAGCGGCGGAATGAAACAGCGCGTGACCATCGCCATGGCCATATGCCACAAACCACGCCTCATCCTTGCCGACGAGCCGACCAGCGCGTTAGACGTGGTCGTCCAACGCCAAGTCATGGAAACGCTCGAAGAGGTGCGGAGTGAGATTGGCGCTGCGGTGATTCTGGTCGGGCACGACATGGGACTGATGGCGCAATTCGCCGACCGCATCGGCGTAATGTACGCCGGGAAACTTGTCGAACTCGCAACTGTTGAACAGATCTTTTCGAACCCGCGTCATCCATACACGCGTCTACTGATATCGAGCCTGCCTGACACAGCCGGGAAACGTCGACTCGAGGGCATTCCAGGTCTACCACCCTCTCTCCTCGAGATCCCACCCGGATGTCCATTCATGCCCCGCTGCCCTGAGGCCATGGACGTCTGCGGCGTCGATGTACCGGAGTTGTTGGGCGAAACCGACATGGTTTCATGTCACCTGCATACCGAGGCCGCAACCGTATGACCGCGACCGCAGAAACCATGACCGCAACCTCATCGACGAATGGCGTTTCCGAATCGCTGTTGGAACTCAGTAACGTGACCCAAGTCTTTTCATCCGGGCCGTTTTGGAACCGGGAGCATAACTACGCGGTCAACGACGTTTCTTTCACACTGTCAGACAAACCGGCGCTGATCACCGCAGTTGCAGGGGAGAGCGGAAGCGGCAAAACAACGCTCGGGCGCATCATGCTCGGTTTCCAGAGTCCCACCTTGGGCCAAGTGCTATACAGGGGTGACGATGTTGCCGAGATGAACGCCGCAGGGCGAAAGCAATACCGACGGCAAGTCCAAGCCATCTTCCAAGACCCGTTCTCGGTCTACAACCCCTTCTACAAAGTCGACCACATCTTCACCGTGGCGATCGCTAGGTACAAACTCGCATCTTCGCGTGACGAAGCTAGGCACTTAATTGAAGAAGCGATTTCCGGCGTCGGCCTTCGTCCATCCGAAACGCTCGGACGTTATCCCCATCAGTTGAGCGGTGGACAACGACAACGCGTTATGGTTGCGCGATCGCTGCTCCTGAAACCAGAGGTGATAATCGCGGACGAACCCGTCTCGATGGTTGATGCCTCGCTGCGGGCGACGATTCTCGAAACACTGCGCACCCTCAACCACGAACTCGGAATCGCCATCCTATACATCACTCACGACCTCACGACCGCATACCAAGTCGCTGACAACATCATGATCATGTACCGCGGGCATGTCGTCGAAGCAGGCGATGTTGAACACGTAATCAACGACCCGAAACACCCCTACACGCGCCTCCTTGTCCAGTCGATCCCGATGCCCGATCCCAACCGTCGTTGGGCCGATATGCGCGGGGTCAACGATCCGCCGTTCACAGGCATCGACGTGACGCCGACAATGTGCCCATTCGTCAACCGGTGCCCAGACGCTGTTTCAAATTGCATGGAGGAAGTTCCAAGCACCTACGCGCTTGATGAGCACCGGATCTCGAAGTGCTTCGTGTACGAAGACGCAGGGACCGTTTCGAATGTCGACATCGCTTCGTATTTCAACATTCGAGAATCGTCATCAGATTCGAATGTGGCAGACGCAAAACTGTGATATTTTGTGTGAATGTTCCGAATTGAACAGACTGGCAATTGAAACCGCGTAAGGAGGGTACCAAAATGCCGAAAATCAAACGCATCGTGCCGATGCTCGTGTTGGCCGCGATGCTGTCATCTCTAACCTTCGCACTGGCGTGTGGAAGCGAAACCATCGTGGAAGTTACCCGCGAAGTCGAAGTTGAGGTCGTCAAAGAGGTCGAGGTCGTCAAAGAAGTCGAGGTCGAGAAGGAAGTCGAGGTCGTAAAAGAGGTCGAGGTCGAAAAGGTCGTCGAGAAAGAGGTTGCCGTTGAGGTAACCCCGACACCCGTCCCGCTCGGATACACCGAAGTACCTCGAAACCGCACCTTGATTATGGCTGGTCTTGGCGGTGAGCACCCCGGTGCATTCACCGACATCGAACAGTTCAACGCTCACGCCCCTGGCCTCTCTCGTAGCGGCCTCTACCAGGCAGCCAGCGAAGGTCTCTTCTACTTCAACATGCTCACCGGCGAACTCATCCCATGGATGGCAACCGACTACGAGTATGACGACGGATACACCGGCGTGACAGTCAACATCCGCGAAGGCGTCGAGTGGAGCGACGGAACTCCATTCACCGCCCACGACGTCGCCTTCACGCTCAACATGGCCAACACCAACCCGTTGTCCGCACGTCACGGCGCAGTAAACCAGTGGACGGACGAAGCCACCGCGATCGATGATCACACGGTCCACATCGCGTTCACAGGCCCCTCGCCTCGCTACGTTTGGGACCTCCTGATCTTCCGCGCCGACATCGGCGTGCCGTGGATCCCGAAGCACATCTTCGAAGACGTTCCTGAAGACGAGCTCGCGGAATTCGGACACTACGACCCCGCAAAGGGTTGGCCTGTAGTGACCGGTCCGTACCGACTTGTCCACACCGACGTCGAGAAGAAGATCTGGGACCGCCGCGACGACTGGTGGGCAGCCAAGATCGGCTTCCAGGACCTTCCAAAGGTCGAGCGCCTGATCTTCCTACCCGGAATGAACGAGATCACCATGGCGCAGCTCCTGATCACAAACGAGATCGACATGGCTTTCTCGCTCACCGTGCCTAACTACAAGGCAGTCGTGGCGCAGAACCCGAACATGACGACTCACTACTACGGCGAGCCGCCGTTCGGATATGAGGACTGGTGGCCCGTTGGCCTCGGTCTAAACACCAAGCGACCTCCGTTCGACAACAAGAACGTCCGATGGGCGATCTCCTACTCCATCAACCGTGACGAAGTCATCGAGTTCGGTTTCGGTGGCGGTCAAATCGTGCAGCAACTGCCATGGCCCTACTACGCGCCGATGCAGAAGTACCACGACGAAGTCGCCGACCTGCTCGAAACCTACGACACCAGCGAGTACAACCCCGACAAGTCCGCCGCCCTCATGGAAGGCGAAGGCTACACCCGCGACAGCGAAGGCTTCTGGGTCAAAGACGGCGAACGCGTGGGGATCCACATCGTGACCTTCCCGCAGCACCCGTCCACTACGCCGGCCGCGCCGGTCGTCACCCAGAACCTGCGGCGTGGTGGATTCGACGCCAGCTTCTCTACCCCGACCGACTTCATCGACCAGATCTTCCAAGGTCACGCCGATGGATTCATCTGGGGGCACGGCTCCATGGTCGACCCTGAGCCCGTACTAAAGGGATACCGCTGCGAACTCGTGACCGAAGGTGAGATCGGGTTCATCGCATACCCCGGCTTCTACCGCTGGTGCAACGAAGAGTTCGACTCCTACGTCGAGCAGATGACCGCACTGCCGGAAGACAGCCCCGGCGTGCTGCCGCTCTACCGCAAGGCGATGGAGATATGGCTGCCCGAGCTGCCCGACATCCCGCTCACGTCAACGATCATCACGTTGCCGATGAACACCACCTACTGGACAGAGGAATCATGGCCTCACAACGACAACCAGTACGTCCACGAGGGATTCTGGCACCGCACCGGCCTCCACATCTTCCTAAACCTGGAACCAGTGGAATAGCCACCAACCGTTAACTCGGTAAACAAAACGCCCCTCGGCAAACATGCTGAGGGGCGTTTTCTCGTTATTCCTGCCACTATATGGTTCTGAAGGATCAGTACGCATCTAAAATCGCATATACAGTCCATGACGACCACCACCGACCAAACCACCACCGATCCCGCGCGCCAAAAACCTCGCCGCGCTCCCCGTCACCGCCGCCGCCTATCCCCAGGCCGTCGCCAATACCTCCAATTCAAAGCCAAACACCCCGACGCACTCCTCCTCTTCCGCATGGGCGACTTCTACGAGTGCTTCGACGAGGACGCTCGCACCCTCTCAAAACTCCTCGATGTCGCCCTAACCGCACGCGACGTCGGCGGCGGACAAAAATCAGCCCTCGCCGGCATCCCGTACCACTCCCTAGACACCCACATTGGCCGACTCGTCGCATCCGGCCTAAAAATCGCCATCGCCGAGCAGACAACCTCGGAGCCGAACTCGGAAGGCATCGTCGATAGGGCAGTAGTCCGCATCGTCACGCCCGGCACAGTCCTCGATCAATCTCTCCTCGAACAGTCAAAGCACAACTACCTCGCCGCCTGCATCACAGAAGGCCACCATGCAGGCCTCGCATGGCTAGAAGCATCCACCAGCGAATTCGCCGCAATGGAACTGCCAGCCGCAAACATCATTGACCAGATCGAACGTCTCGAACCCGCCGAAATCCTCGTAGACACCGGCAGCCGATCCCTCATCGACGACATCACCTCCCGCGACACCGCACGAAAGTCCGCCCTGAGCAAAACCGTTATCCGATCCCTAGACGAATCAACCCTCGATCCCGAACTCGCCGCCGACAGCCTGAAAACCCACTTCAACACCGACACACTCGAACCCTTCGAACTACAAAACCAACCCCTAGCCACCATCGCCGCCTCATCCGCAATCGACTTCCTTGCTCAAACCCAAATCGGCCGACTCCCCTTCATCACAACCCTGCGCCGACATCGTCCCAATCGATACATGTACATCCCTGCGGCAGCACTCCGCGACCTCGAAGTCCTCACACCCACCATCGAAGGCGGCCCAACTCTTCTATCGACCCTCGACTCAACCCGCACACCAATGGGCGCACGACTCCTCCGAGACTGGCTATCCGCACCGCTCACAGATCTCGACGAGCTAAACACCCGCCAACTGGCAGTCAACACTCTCTACAACGACTCGACCATCCGCTCATCCCTCGACCAAACCCTCACCGGAACCCCTGACCTCGCTAGACTCGTCAACCGCTTAACCCTCGGACAATCCGAACCTCGAGAACTTCGACAACTCTTCCGAGGCATCGACAAAGCACCCGCACTACGCCAACTAACTACCAACCAAGACACCGGAACCCATATCTCTCCCCTCTTCGATGGCATCTCATCTCATGACGAAGTCCGCGATCTGATCGACCGAGCGATCGTCGAAGACCCGCCATACCGCACATCCGATGGCGACATGATCAAACCCGAATTCGACCACGACTTGGACCGCATTCGCTCAACCGCATCCCGCGCCCGTAACAACATCGCCGACATCGAAGCCAAGGCACGCCAAGACTACGACATCCCAAACCTCCGCGTCAGCCACAACCGCGTCTTCGGCTACTACATCGAAGTCTCACGCTCGCACCTCGCCAAAGTACCCCCAGAATTCGAGCGAAAACAAACCCTAGTAAACGCCGAACGATTCATCACCCCCGAACTCAAGAACCTCGAAAACCAAGTCCTCAGAGCCGACGACCTGATCGACGAACTCGAACAGTCCATCTACCGCCGCGTCTGTCAGCAAGTCGCCGAACACGCCGCCACAATCATAAGAACCGCCCAAGCCATCGCAAACATCGACGTCTGCCTCACACTAGCCCGCACCGCCGCCGAAAACGACTGGACGCTACCCTTCATCGACAACGGCGATCTCCTCAAAATCGAAGACGGCCGACATCCCGTCGTCGAAAACGTCCTCGGACCCGGACGCTTCGTCCCCAACGACATCGACGCCTCAAACTCCGAGAACCAGCTTCTCATCATCACCGGACCCAACATGTCCGGCAAATCGACCTATATCCGCCAAGCCGCCATCCTCACCATCCTCGCCCAGATCGGCAGCTTCGTACCCGCAAAATTCGCCCGCGTCGGCATCGTCGACCGCATCTTCACACGCATCGGCATCTCCGACGACATCGCCGGCGGGCGCTCAACATTCATGGTCGAGATGGTCGAGACCGCATCGATCCTCAACCAAGCAACATCCCGCTCACTAGCCATCCTCGACGAAATCGGACGCGGCACCTCAACCTACGACGGCCTTGCCATCGCTCGGTCCGTAGCCGAGTTCATCCACAACAGTCCCGCGCTCGGCTGTAAAACCCTCTTCGCCACCCACTACCACGAGATGACCGAACTCGGCCAAACCCTCCCACGCGCAAGCAACCTCCGAGTAGCAGTAGCCGAAGAAGGGGACGCCATCCAGTTCCTTTACCGAATAGTCCAAGGCGGCGCCGACCGCTCATACGGCATCCACGTAGCCCAACTAGCCGGAATGCCCGCACCAGTAGTAGAACGCGCCCGAGAACTCCTAACCGAACTAGAAAACCACTCCAACAACACCGCACCAACCCAAACCCCACAAGACCACCTCCAACTAGACCTCTTCAACACCCCCAACAACACCGACTTCCTGCGCTCAATCTCCGAACTAGACACCGACAACCTAACCCCAATAGAAGCCCTAAACCGCCTCTACGAACTCAAAGAATCCGCAAGCAAGGAACTAAACGAATAGGGTTTCCCCACTCGCGAGACCATTACAAAGCCACCGTCATTCCGGCGAAAGCCGGAATCCAGAAAGGTGCACGCATTTAAAAGCCTTCTGCACGTATACTTATATAATCAATACGTATACGTGTGATATCTCCCAACCCAAACGATGAAAAGAAAACTCACGATCACGGTCGACGAAGAACTAATACCCGTCGCTAAACGACACGCTCGTTCGCGTGGCGTGTCGCTCTCTTCGTTGATCGAAAACTCTCTTCGTGAAGCCACCGCGCAACGATCCGAGTCCTTCGCGGCGCGATGGAGAGGCAAATTCCGCCCCGCTGAGCGCAATGACCCACGTTACGACGCTCTTGCCAAAAAATACTTAGATTGATCCTTCTCGATACCGACATCCTCATCGACGTCGCGCTCGACCGCGAGCCGTATTCCGAACCGGGCTTCGAGCTACTGGAACACATCGAAAGAGGAGGTGAACGCGCTTCAATCGCATGGCACACCATCTCTAACCTTTACTACATCGTACGACCGAACCTCGGCGACCTCCCAACCCGCGACTTCATTCGAGAATTAACCGAATTCGTGCAAGTCGCCGAAACCGACACCACATCCATCAGATATGCCAGCCAACTCTCAATGGCAGACTTTGAGGACGCTATGCAGGTAGCCGCCGCGCAAGCCTGTAACGCCCAGTTCATAGTGACGAGAAACATCAGAGACTACCAACAATCCCCAATTCCTGCCATCACACCCCAACAGCATCTAACATCGTGAAAGCACCAACCAACTCGTAGGGGTGCCCCTTGTGGTCGCCCGATGGAGCCCTAACCCACCCATGATCATCACCGACATCAAAGTCACCACCTTCACATACACATCCAACACCGTCCAGGACACCGACGGTCACACCCACCCCGGCGATCCCCACGACGCCACCACCGCGCTCCTCACCGTCACCACCGAAGACGGCACCAGCGGCTACACATTCGGCTCCCCCGACGCACTCCGTCCTGTCATGATGGACAACTTCATCCGCAAAGTCCTCATGGGCCAAGACGCCACCGACCGCGAGCGTCTCTGGCAGGCCATGGCACGCTGGCAGCGAGGCTCCGGCGGCGCATTCAACGACCGCTCCCTCGGCCTCGCCGAACTCGCACTCTGGGACTGGTTTGGGCGCAAGATCGACATGCCCGTCTGGAAGATCCTCGGCGGCATGCGCGACAAAGTCCCCGCATACGGCTCCACCATGTGCGGCGACGAAATCCCCAATGGCCTCTCCACGCCCGACGAATACGGACAATTCGCCGAGTGGCTCATCAACCGCGGCTACCCCGCCATCAAGCTCCACACCTGGATGCCCCCCGTATCCTTCGCACCCTCCGTCAAGATGGACATCGCAGCCTGCGCCGCCGTACGAGAAGCCGTCGGACCCGACGTCCCCCTCATGCTCGACGCCAACCACTGGTACTCACGCACTGAAGCCTTCGAACTCGGCAGAGGCATCCAAGACCTCAACTACTACTGGTACGAGGAGATGATGGACGAGCACTCCATGTCCTCATACGTCTGGCTCGCCGACAACCTCGACATCCCCATACTCGGACCCGAATTCGTCGAAGGCAAGTTCCACTCCCGAGCCGAGTGGGCCATCCACGGCGCCGCCGACATCCTCCGCACCGGCGTACTCGACGTCGGAGGCATCGGACCATCCATGAAGATCTGCCACCTCGCCGAAGCCATGAACATGGACTGCGAAATCCACGGCGGCGGCCCCGGCAACCTCGCCGTCCTCGGAGGCTTCTTCAACGGACGCTGGTACGAACGCGGCCTCCTCCACCCCTTCGTAGACTACGACCAACCACCCGAATACCTAAACACCATCATCGACCCCATGGGCAAAGACGGCCTAATCCACATGCCCACAAACCCCGGCCTAGGCGAAGACATCAACTTCGACTACATCGCCAACAACACCGTAAGCGAACACTAACAATCAATCCCTTCTCCCTCGATGGGAGAGGGCTAGGGTGAGGGTGACCGGGTGGCCAAGGGGAGGCGCAGGCGGGAATCCACCCGTCCCCTTCGCGCAACGTAAGGGGAGGCAGAGCGCAGCGAACGCAGGGGATGGCCAGCGCAGCAACAACCCCCAACAAAAAGAGACGCCCCCTCGCGGGGACGTCGGGCCAGCGATACGCTCGCTGGGGCGGTTGATAACTATGATATATCAGACTTCACTACGAGTGCAATTCCACGCCGCGCTATCAACCCTCTAGGAGACGCCTTGCCCAAAGAAAGAGTAGCAGTATACGTCGACGGCTTCAACCTCTTCTACGGCATGAGGGCAAAGGGATGGCGACGCTACTACTGGCTCGATCTCCAAAAGTTGGCTGAAAACCTGTTGCGTTCCAACCAAAGCCTACAGACAATCAGATACTTCACTGCCAGCCTATTCGACGATTCAGACGATGCTGACAAAACCACCAGACAAACAACATATCTTGAAGCTCTGCAAACCCTTTCGCATCTGTCTATTCACCACGGATACTTCCTACCTAAAGAGGTCACTTGCCGCAAATGCGGAAACATATGGCGAACCTACGAAGAGAAGATGACCGATGTAAACATCTCAGTCGCACTACTCAACGACGCCCAAGACAACCTCTTCGACACCGCGATGGTCATCTCAGCCGATAGCGATCTAGTAGGCCCAATTCAATCGGTATTGGCCCGCTGCCCGGACAAGCGAGTGATCGCAGCCTTCCCACCAGACAGAAAATCCAAACATCTGCGCCAAGTCGTAAACGCATCATTCACAATCGGCAGAAACAAACTCCGAGATAGCCAACTCCCAGACCAAGTAACCAGACCCGACGGCTTCGTGCTAAGACGCCCTACATCTTGGACCTAGACCATAACGTAAATTCCACACCCTCACACCACCCCTGCGCACATCCCAAGTCATCACCGCGTACCTACCGTCATGCCGGCGAAAGCCGGAATCCAGAGAGGTACAATCAAAGCGACTAATCTGACTAAACTAAATTGGATTGTATCCAAATGTGAGGTGATAAAAACTTGACTAATATTCCCAAACTACAGGCAAAAGAACTGATCCATAAACTGGTCGACGAAATACCTAAGCTCAAACGGTTGTCACAAGGAAGGGATTCTCACCAGTTCCAAACTTGGGAGATTTATACGCCTCAGGTCATATGCCGGATTTTCGGGGAGCAATCACCGTACTTAAAGCGATTCCAAGAGATTTATTTCTATCCACTATCTTACAACCCATCTGAAGATGAGAACAAGAGACGACGCGAAAGATATGAGACGTTTGTACAGGGCTTGGATCGTGCGTCAGCAATTCTCAACTCGATGCTCAACGAACTTGAAGAATTTTGGCCAGACGAAACGGCATTTACCTCTGACTCGCAACAAATCAAAACAAGCTCTCCCATAGCGACAAACAAGATTTTCGTCGTGCACGGAAGAGATATAGGAACCAAAGACACTGTTACCCGGTTCCTTGAATCTTTGGAGTTAAATCTGATCGTGTTGCAAGAGCAACCTGACCGCGGGATGACTGTAATCGAAAAGTTCGAAGAATACGGAGGTCAGTCCGGGTTCGCGGTTGTTTTGTGCACACCAGATGATGTAGGCGGTCTCGACGGACAAGGCGATGCTACGATGTCGCGTGCAAGGCAAAATGTGATATTCGAATTGGGATTCTTCGTCGGTAAAATCGGCCGTAGCCGCGTGATGCTAATGGTCAAAGATGATATTGAAATCCCGTCTGATTTTGCGGGCGTTCTTTACACCGACGTAGACGACGCTGGCGCGTGGAAATTAAAGATGATTAAGGAACTCAAGACCGCTGGGTTTTCAATCGACGCTAATCGCGTACTTTAGTGTTAGAGATGGTACTTAAAGTGAGTGTCTACCTCAACCGGACAAACGGCAACCTTCGCAACTCCTGATTCCGCGGATCAACCTCGATACCCACCGACTCCAAAGCCGTAACCCCCAGCAACGGCTCAGCATCTTCATCCCCCATCACAATCGTGGCACCTACCACCTCCCCCATGAATTCGATGTCGCCAGTCGTTATCGACATCCGATGCTCACTACCGTCCGCCAACCCGTATATACGTTGACCCTTGGCAACCAGACCAATCGATTCCAAGTGCCGCCTAGGCACCAGACAATCCGTCGCCCCAGTATCGACCAAAAACAGCCCTTCCCAAGCCCGGGCAGGCTCCGACGGATTTCGCACCGTGCATGTAACGTGTGTCACTCCCATTGAACTCACCTTTCAAAGATTTCCATCTCACAAATACAACTCATTTGTTCTATCTTATCACGAGCCGCAACCAAAATCATAGCCCATCATTCAAATCACAAAAGCTTGTCCCGTACCCCGATACGGGATCAGCGGTTCAAAAAACAAAACCCATCCTTCCAATCCTTAAAAATCCTTCCCATCCTAGTTCAAATTCACGGCTGAGTGGCCTTACCCCCGTGCACACTAGGCTCCGAGCACCACTTCAACCGCAGCAGCTCCAACGGCTCCAACACCTTGTCCTCCGGCAACCCCAGCAAATCAACCAACACCCGACGGTCCAGCTCCTTCCGACTCTCATCCCGATACGCCTCATTCGCCGGCAGGAACTCCCGATCCCGCATATCGTCGAAGATCGACTCCGCAACCTTCAACTGAGCATCCGACAACGACGTCACATCCAACGTCGGCATCGTGCGGATCGTAGTTACCGGCATCCTGCCACGCCCGGCCTGTTGACGACTCGAATGCCACCAATAGAGCAATAGTCCCAAAGTTGAGTTTCCCCATAACGTATGTGCAATTTCAAGTTCACGGCTACCGAACTGAAGATTGGGCCATGCGGTGCCACCGATTGTTCGTTGCTCGGTGAATGCCACACCTAGCGGTTGAGAGTTAAACCTGAAATCATGATTATGATGCGCGTGGCTCCTAGTCGCCCAAATCTCAGTGGCGCGGGCGTTCATGTTGGGTTTGACTCTGCCTTCGCTGTCTGGTTGGACAACCAATTTCGTTTCTTTTTTCGCGTCGTGGTTCCACAACATCGGATAAGTCGGGACGCCGCGGCGCGTCTTGATGCGGTTAAACGCTGCCTGCCGAGATTGACCGGCAACATTCATCGCATGCAGACCTACTCGACTGACTTGCCCAATTGTTGACATCGCAATCGACAATTTGTCCTGCTCGGACATCTGCGGCAACCAAACGCGCCCTTCCGTCAACTGATGAGCAGTTTTTATTACAGCAAAATCTGCGACACCTGCTGCTGACCAAGGCAAATCCGAACTCAATGGCGCATCTATGACTTCACCAAGTTGCGCGTCGCCAATCACTAACGGTTCGCCACCGATCGGTCCGCTTTCGAACTGTCTGACGTTCGAGTCAGCAGCGAGATTAGAGATAGCCTTGGCGAGCTCAAGCGACTCCATCTCGTTATTCGGACGTTGTTCCAAAGACACAAACAACCCGCGCCCGTCTCCCCCGTTCGACGACTGGCGACAGATGATCAACGTTTCTGCCATCCCGGTATCCGCTGAAAACGATTGATCTTCTGATCTCGCGGTGGCAATCGTCATCACGATCACATCGCCGTACTTTTTCGCGATCAATTGCCGTACCTTTTGCCAACTCGATCCTTGCAAGGCGGTCATCGGCAAAACCAATGCGATCGTTCCGTCCGGTTTCACCATCCGATCAGCCAATGCCACGAACCAAGTCGCGATACCGGCATACCCGTGCGCACAGGTACCAGTGCCGTATTTCCTCTCCAACGCCGACATCTTGCGCTGCGTTTCCAAGTCGTTATCAAGTCCTCGGAACTGCTTGATGTAGTCCGACGCCCTAGAGTCACCTTCCCAATCTGCCGCCGCACGCGTAAACGGCGGATTCATTATCACCAAGTCCTGGCTGAACTGCGGCATATCGACCGCGTCCGCCGCCTGCGCCGATCCCGTCCCCGTTACCGCGGTCCCGCTGTGCAGCGAGATCAGCGGCCTCACCTCCCCGTTGCTCGCCAGCAGATCCAGCGACCCTATCGACACCCCGCCGCCATTCGTCTTGCCGTACTGCGTGACTATCGTGCGAGTGTCTTGATACCGCTCCGTCGGATGCGACGACGACAGCATCGACGCCGTCAGGTGTACCGCAGACGGCAACACATCGAGCGCGGTCAACGACTCCCCCATCATGTGCGAGTGCAGCTTCGACGGATCGCCACCAGAGAACAGGTGCAACTGGTTCAACCGACGATACGCCGCATGGATCAGGGTCCCGGTGCCGCATGCGTAGTCCGCAATCTTGAAGTCCTTCACCCGCTCCGGATCGTCCCACCCGCCATCATCCGGTATCGCAAGATGCGCCAACAGCGTCGCCGACTCCGGACGCGTGTAAAACGTCGCCAGAAACTTCCGGTCCGCAATCAGCCGCTGAAATACCGTTCCGATGAGGTCGCTAGAGTTGGCTACACCCAAAGTTCGAATATCCTCGGCCGCAGATGCCATCTTATCCAGGGCCCGCGACGCGAGATGCATTGGCGCGATCGTCATCAGTAGTTCAGTAGCGATGTTGAAGATCGACCAGTAGTTGATCTTGAGGATTTCGCGCCACTCTTGAACTACTAGCCCTTGAACTAATCTTCCGTGAGGTCGCAAATCGTCGAAATGCTTTAGCTTCGGATGTCCGAGCAGGTTCATGTGGAACAGCAGCGCGTTGATCATGATCGTCGCCGCCATACGCTCCGTCTGCTCGCTGTACTCCTGCTTCAGCAAATCCGCGAAGTCCTGCTTGAGGTTCGGGTGCGCGTCCGTAGCCTGCCGTATAACGCTCGCCCCCGCAGATATGCCACGCTCCAGAATCTCCACCGATCTCTGCACAACCTCCTCAGGCGTCGACGCATAAGTGATGAAACCCGCCAAGTCCCGTATATTCCCCGAAACAAAACCGCTCTCCGGAAAACGCGAGTAATCGTCACGCCCCGAACCACTGAAAACGCAATACTCGAACCGCGTCTTGCTCCGCAACTCCGCATCCAACTTGTCAAAGCCCCGGATCCGACGCAGCTCCCTCGGAGACTTCAACGCCACTACCGCGTTCACCTCACCATCCACACCAGTAACATCCTCATCCAATTCCTCGCCCAACCTATCGATTGCCTCATCCTCCAACGTCCGAGCCGGAAGATACTCATTCTCGATCACCACAGGCCGTCCACCCCTCGGCAGCACCAAAATATCCGGCTGACCCTGCCCACTCACAAACGCACCCTTCATCTCGGCGTGCACATCCCACCGCACATTCATGCGGTCCAAAAGCGTAGCAACACGCCCATTCAACTGCGTCTCATTGATCGCCATCCGTCAGGAAAATCCTCCAGAATCCAACCACCTCCATCCACACTACCAAACAACCCCCACCCAACAATTCTCACATGGCAAACCCCGTCCCCTTTCGCGCAGCGAAGGGGGACGCGGAGCGCAGCGAACGCAGGGGAATGCGGGCCCGGCAGGCAGCAAGGTTTCCCCCGCACAGCGGGGAAATGTCCGAAGGACAAAGGG
>DAOUJE010000023.1:0-2373 GCA_034423055.1 Dehalococcoidia bacterium
GACCATGATGCGGGCGAGAAGGAGTTCTTGGGTCACAAGGGCAACTTCAACGGCGAAGACATTATCGATATCATCGCTCGGCAAGAGGCGACGGCACGATTCATCGCCCGACATCTCTACACCTTCTTCGTCGCGGACGAGCCGCAGGTGCCGGCGTGGAGCATCCAACCGCCCAACGATCCAGAAGCCATCCAAATTTTGGTTGACGCTTGGATGGAATCGGACTCCGACATCCGTCACGTCGTCGAGACGATGCTGAAATCAGATTTCTTCAAGGAAGCGCGGATGAAGCGAGTCAAGTCACCAACTAACTTCGTGGCGAACGTCCTCAAGATTTCCGGCGACTACCGTGATGTCGACGTTGGATTGGAGACTTTCCAAGGCACCCTTGTCGCGATGGGGCAGACGCTTATGGACCCACCATCAGTCGAAGGCTGGCACACGGGCAAAGAGTGGATCGACGGCGGAACGTTGACCGAACGAGTCAACTTTGCAGTTAACACCCTAAGCGATCCCTCTAAACCGGGTGTTCGAGCCATCATCGATGCGGTCGAAGACTTGGACGCGCCGCGGACACCTGAAAAGATCGTGGAGGTTGTGCTTGAATACCTCTGCCGATTGGACGTTGACGACGAGACCCGCGAAGCGCTGGTCGAGCATGCATACGAAGGTGGCGATTTCGACGGCGACATAGAGGAACGCATCCTGAGACTGATCACGCTCGCAGTTTCGACTCGCGAGTTCCAATTCGAGTAAATGATGATGCCCCGCTGGATTCCCGCCTGCGCGGGAATGACGGGAACGAGTCAGCAAGACCAAAAACGGAGCAACTGTAATGGCACTGAACGGCAATGGCAACGGGTCAAACGGGGAGCACAAGGATCCCGTGTTGGTCGTAATCCAACTGTCTGGCGGCAACGACTTCATGAATACGGTCATCCCGTATACCGAGGGCGTTTACTACGATGTGCGTCCTCTCGTCGGGGTGCCGGAAGACAAGGTGATCCCGATCACCGACAAATTGGCGTTTCATCCAAATGCAGGGGCGCTGAAAGATCTATGGGAAGAGGGCAAGGTCGCGATCGTTCAAGGTATCGGCTACGAAAACTCCAGCCGTTCACATTTCCGTGCCATGGATATCTGGCACACCTGTGAACCGGAAACCATTGCAACTGAAGGATGGCTCGCAAAAGTCATTCGCGAAATGGATCCAAATGGTGAGAACCCTGTAACGGCCGTCAACTTCGGTCGAGGGTTGCCACGAGCCCTGGCCGCGCCCAACGTGACTGCAACTTCCGTAGGTGACCTAGACAACTACGGTCTGATGTCGAGCATCGAAGTCACAGAAGAACGCGATGAGAACCTCGAGATCTTCAAGCGGATGTATACGCCGGCGGTCGGTTCTGGTCTCGTGATGGACTACCTCGGGCAAACCGGGCGTGACGTGCTTAAAGGTGCGGACATGCTGGCGGTCGCACCCGGGATGTACAAATCAAACGTTGAATACGCAGACAACCCGATCGCGCAGTCGCTCCGCGACGTTGTACGCGTGCACACTGCCAACCTCGGCACGCGCATCTTCTACACGAACCACTTGGGCTACGATCACCACGCGCAGGAAGTTCCGGCTCACAACAGGCTCATCGGCGAGTTGTCGGAAGCGATCCGAGACTTCTTGCAGGACCTCCGCGACCACGACGCCGCGGAAGAAGTGACGATCTTGGTCTTCACCGAGTTTGGCCGACGCATCAAGGACAACGGCTCTGGAACCGACCACGGTTCTGGCGGTGGCGCGTTCCTGATCGGCGAACACGTCAAGGGTGGCCTGTACTCCGAGTACCCACCGCTTGACCGCCCAAGTTGGTTGAATGACGAGGACTTGAGGCACACCTACGACTTCCGAGGAATGTACGGCACTATCCTCGAGCAGTGGTTTGGTCTTGACCCGGTTCCGATCGTGGGTGGCAGCTTCGAGCAGCTCCAGCCTTACGAAAAGACGTTGGTCTAACGACAATCCCCTCTCCCCTTCGTGGGAGAGGGTTGGGTGAGGGGCACAGACAATAGCAAGTAAAGAAATTCCCGGGAGGGTTGAACCGTGAGTGAAAACGGTAATGGCTCTATGAACGGATCGAACGGCAGGCCACACGCGCTGTTGCGCGCTGGCTTCCCGTTCTACACGACGCTGGGCATGCGCCGCGTCACCACTTACCCGATGGATATCGTCATCGGCGACGAGGATCGGCTGTACGTCCTTAACCGCACAGACGGCCAAGGCGGTCAGGTCCGTCGCATCAACTGGGACGACGACGATCTGGACATTTTCGGCTCCGACTTCGTGTGGCCTGTCCAGATGATCCGAGATGACGATGAAAA
>DAOUJE010000024.1:0-6306 GCA_034423055.1 Dehalococcoidia bacterium
TCGTTTCCCATCGGCACCCGGTTCATTAGAGCCGCTTGTATTGGTGTCGTGCCGCGCCCCATAAACGGATCGTATACGACATCGCCGGGTGAAGTTAGAGCGTCGATGAAGAATTCAGGTAGTTGTGGCTTGAAGCAAGCGCGATAGCTGATTTCGTGGATCCTGTTGCCTTGACGCTGCCTAGCCGTCCAATAGTCGTTGACGAAATACTCCAACCCTCGTTCTTTGTAAACCTGAGTTGCTCGTCCCACGCGATCAAAATCGATCACCGAATCAAGAAACTGGCGTGCAGTGCTGGCACGATATGTAAAGAGAGTCGCGGTCACGAAGGAGGATGTTAGGCCAAATTTACCACGCCAAAGTTTAGCATGCTTGCGTACAGTACATTATCCAAAGACTCTAATTTCCTTCCATTATCTAAGCCTCCGCGACATCCCTACGCTCCCATCCGGGGCGGAACATTCTGAGGAAGTTGGATTTGCCGTAGGGGTGTTTGGCAGCCTCGGTTTCATCTAATTCGATGCCGAAGCCGGGAGTTTCGGGAATCCGCAACTTGCCATTCTCAACTCGTTCGAAGCCGTGTAGGACGTCTGAGACCCATGGTTCGAGGAAATCGTCGAAGCATTCTTGGATGTAGATGTTCGGGGTTACGGCGTCGATGTGCAGCGCGATCATCGTCTTCAACGGACTCTCGGCGTTGTGCGGTGCCAGCTGCGCGTGGTGGGCGCGGGCCATTCCGGCGATCTGGAGGGTTCGCCAAACGCCGCCAACGCCGAGTGGTTCGGGATTGATGATGTCGGTCACGTCGGCGTTTAAGAAACGAGCGAAGTCGTGTAGTTCGTGCATGCGCTCGCCGGCGATGACGCGTACGGGGACTCGTTTTGCGACTTCGATGAGGGCGTCTACATCGTTTGAAAGCACCGGAGTTTCGAACCAGGTGACGTCGAACTCTTTGAGCCAGTTTCCGATTTCGATCGCTGCTCCGACGCTGAATCGATCGTGCGCCTCTATCATGATCTCGACATCGTCGCCGACGGCTTCGCGGACGGCCTTTAGTAACGCTTGCACTTCGCGCGTCTCTGATCTGCTCAGAGCCAGGTATGCGGTGCCGAAGGGGTCGAGTTTCAAGGCTGTGTATCCCTTGTCGACAACTTCCGAAGCCTTTTCTGCGAAGCCTTCTGGTGTGCGGTCGCCGGAGTACCAGCCGTTGGCGTATACGCGGATGTCGTCGCGGACTTTGCCGCCTAGGAGTCGATGCACCGGGACACCCAAGGACCTGCCGAGGATGTCCCAACAGGCCATTTCGATGCCTGCCATCTCGCGGTTCACGTTTAGGAAGCCTGCGAGGTAGAGTTCGTTCCAGATGGCGTGGATGTCGCGCGGGTCGCGTCCGATGACGAGGTGTTTGACTTCTTCGACAGCGGCGACGGTGGGTTGGGTGCTTAGGCCGCCGGTGGCTTCTCCGATGCCTTGGTAGCCGTCGTCGGTGTCTACAACTACGTAGATCCAGTTCTTCCAAGGGTTGCCGACGACTACGGTTCGGATATCGGTGATCTTCATGTTTCGAGGTTTTCAGGCTTGTTTCGGTTGGGACAGCTTGGCGTCAGTCAATGCTTGCACATCGTCGGGGCTCCAACCGGGGGCGCACTCGTTCAATATCAATCCGCTCTCGGTTACTGAGATGACGGCGATGTCGGTGACGATGTCGGTTACGCATCGCTGGGCGGTTAGGGGGAAGGTGCACTGTTTGAGGATTTTCGGCTCGTTGCGTCTGGTGGTGTGTTCCATGGCGACGATTACGCGCTTGGTGTTGGCGGCGAGGTCCATTCCGCCGCCGATGCTGCCGATGCCTCTAGATGGGAGCATCCAATTGGCGAGGTCTCCATATTGGGAGACTTGGAGCGCGCCGAGCACGGTGGCGCCGATGTGTCCGCCGCGGATCATTGCGAATGAATCGGCGGAGTCGAAGAATGCCATTCCGGGTGTCATTTTGGTGAACTGCCCGCTGGCGTCGATGAGGTCGGGGTCTCCTTGTTCGGGAGGGAGGAGTTCGCCGTATCCTAGGACGCCGTTTTCTGCTTGGTAGCGGAGGTGGACTCCTTCGGGGACGAAGTCGGCGCAGAGGGAGGGGATGCCGATGCCGAGGTTAACGACTGCGCCGTGGGGGAGCATGCGTGCGGCGATGCGCGCGATGTCGGCGCGGGATAGGCGTGGGGCGGGATCGGTTTTGGCAAGTTGTCGGATCGACATTCTAGTAGATTATCGCGCCTCCGCCTTCCTCACGTCATCTCACTGTCCACATCAATCCGCTTTGCTCTAAGTTCGCAGTTCCGATATAGACTGCACCACTTTATCTAGTGCCTTCATGAAGCCGCGGTTAAACCCGCTTTCGTATGCGCAATATGGACACTTGTGGCGACCTTTGCCTGACTGATTATCTGGCAATTTGCTCATCGTCTGATCGAGCCCGGCTCGATAGACGGCATTGCCTTGCCCAGCGTGTTTAACGCAGTCCTTGTAACTGTATCGCGCCATCACAACTTCCCTTGATTCGCGAGTTCAACGAATCGTTCGAGTGAGACGATGTTGACGAGGTCGGCGTTGATAAGAAAGGCGTTCAGGCCGCCGGATAGATAGAACTCTTTGAAGCGCCAGCCTTCGCCACCAAGTACGAGATATGCCTTGAAGAACTCTTCGTTCCGGATCATGGCGTCGGCCAGGCACAGAACTTCGAACGGGACTTTCTGTTCGGCGGTTCCAGATACTTGTTGCCACTTCAGCGATATGAGATAGGGACGATCTGAGTCGTCCAACGCGTATGTGTCGATGTTGTGTCTTGACACACCGAACCGTGTGCCAATGTTTTTCTGGCGAGTAATCCTGTAACCGCCCATTTCGAGTGCTGGAAGCACCATTTGCTCCATGACACCACCAGTGCGTGTGTTCCGCGGTGCCACCTTTCACCCCTCGCCCTCGTCCAGCAGTTGCGATGCAGCGATGCTCGACTCGGTGTCCACATGATCGCCATGTCCATTGCTGGTATATGCGCCAGCAGAAAAATCGGGGGGGGGGGTACAGGCTTTGAGGCGTTGCAGTCCGATATCAACAAATTCTTCTTCGACTTCGATGCCAACGAATCGGCGGCCCGTTTTCAACGCCGCCACGCCGGTGCTGACAGTACCCGAGAACGGATCCAATACGAGGTCGTCTGGATCGGTTGATGCGCGTATACACCGCTCGATCAATGCCACGGGTTTCTGTGTCGGGTGTTTGCCGAACAGTTTCTCGTCACGCCCCGGAGCCGTGAATTGCCAGACAGTCTTCATTTGTTTGCCGCCGTTTTCGGACTTCATGTCGGCGTAGTTGAAGACGTAATTGGGGCGGTCTCCTTTCTTGGCTTTCGCCGCCCAGTAGACGAGTTCTGTCGAGTGGGTAAAGGTTCGGCAACCGAGGTTGGGCGGCGGATTTGGCTTCTCCCAGACAATGTCGTTGAGCAATCGAAACCCACTCTTGATCAACGCCATCCCGGCGATGGGATGAAAGTGAAGAGTGCCACTCACCCAAATCGTTCCCGTCGGTTTAAGAACACGATGACACTCAGTCATCCATTCCTCGGTGAACTCGAGGTCCTTCTCCCAGCCTCTACTCTTATCCCAATCACCCTTGTCGACGCTCACCATCTTTCCCGCATGGCAAGTGATGCCGCCGTTGGACAGCAGATACGGTGGGTCGGTCCAGATGCAATCGAAATGATTTTCGGGAAGTTTGGACAAGGCGTCGATGGCTTGTCCGAGGAACAATCTCCACCGGAAGTCGGTGGAATCTACGGGTACCGCGTCGGAATGGAGTGTGTAGTGTGCTGTGTCGACACCTGCCATTCACCGATCTTTGATCAGATCGTGGAAGGTGTCAAGCGCAAGCTTTCCGGCTGGACGGGCGTTTCGTCTGCTGGATTCCCGCCTGCGCGGGAATGACGAGGTATGGTGGCAGCGGGAATGACGAAGTTAGGCTGGGCGTCCAGCGTGCATACCCCGCACACTCGCTTCGCTTGTGCGCGCCCCTTTCGTTTTCCGAAAGGGGCGTACTGGCTTGGCCCATTGCCCCGCCCCTCTGGATTCCGGCCTGCGCCGGAATGACGAAGTACGGGCGACTGTGGGGATGACGGGGTGTGTGGTTCAGTCGAGGTTGGACACCAACTCTACAGCGCCTTCGATGTCGGGTAGGACTCCGCGTTGGGTGGATTCTTCGGAGTGGATGATGGTGTGGTCGGTGTCGATGATAAAGAGGGAGCGGATGGACATGCCGCGTTCCTGGTTGAAGACGCCGTAGTCTCGGCTGACTTGGCCGTGTGGCCAAAAGTCTGAGAGGACTAGTGGGGCTTTTGAGACCTCATGCTGCTCGAAGTTGGCGGTGACCCATGCGAGTTGGACGGGTACGGAGTCGCAACTGACTTCTAGCAACTCGGCTCCTGCCGCGTTTGCCTGTTCTCGGATCCTGCCAAGGATCCCAAGCTGATTGGTTCAACCGCCGGTGAATGATGCTGGATGAAAGGTGAGAATTACCCGGCAACCGGAATCCAAGAGTTCGTAGAGTCGGACACGGTTTGAATTGTGTGCGGTTAATTCGAAATCGGGTGCTTTTTCGCCTTTTTTGAGGAAAGACATTGAGGATGTACCTTTTCTATCTGGATGGACGTTCCGTCCGCTGAAGCGCCCGCCTGTGCGGGAATGACGGGAGATTCCTCGCTTCGCTCGGAATGACATACGGCGGCGGAATGACGGTTTTCGGTGCGGGAATGACGGTTCTATGTGTGGATTCCCGCCTGCGCGGGAATGACGGGTTTATCGCGCGATTTCGTGTGCGAATTCGTCTATCCAGTAAATTCGATCTGCCCATGACTGCAGTTCGGTGGCTACGCCGGCTCTGAATACGGCGAGTTCAATCTCTTTGCCGGCATCGCTTACGAACTTGATGGCATCGAGGAGGTCGCCGTCTCCGGACGACAGCATCAATGTGTCGTACGAGTCGAGATGGGTTAGTGCGAGCGTTGCGAGGCCTACATCGACTCCTTTTTGCGACCTGCGGGTCAACGGATACATTCCCGATGAACACGTTGGAGAGAGACACTCGAGTTGCACAGTGGTTGTACACCCATGGCAGTATGCGTGGCTGGCGTCGGAGTCTCTGAGGTTGTATAGCTTGGTGATGATTTTGGGACCGCTCGGTGGAGCTGATTGCAGCCAAGAGTGGAAGCGTTGCATGCCGTCGTTGCGGTCATTGTCGGGTTGCAATGCGTTGAGGTAGTAGGCCCTCCAGAAGGAGCCAACGGTATCCTCCAGCTTGTTTTTCAGCAATAGGTAGTCAAAGTTGTAGCCTTGTCCGACTGATGACTGGGTGCTGAATAGATATGCCCCGTCAATTAACCAGAGACGCTTGGCTCCGTCGCCAGGTCCGTAATCGGGTTCCGTGTCGGCGTATCGGCTTGTTACTCGGTTTTGCATAGTTTCCCTCACAATTCCTTCAATACTTTGCTTGTGTTTTCATCGCCACCAGCTTGTTTTGTGGCTACATACAATTTCTATATTCATCAGGTGCGCGAAACAAGCATCCGAGCGGTACACTGACGGCACTGAATCTTTCGCTTTTTGGATTCAAAGGAAGCATCGAAGTGCGTTACCAATCTCCTCACGGCATCACTGGTCAGTCGTTTCGCCCGCCTCGCATGGGCTCGAAAGGTGCTGTCGTCGCTAACCACACGCTTGCCGCCCAAGCCGGGATACGCACGTTGCATCGGGGCGGGAATGCGGTAGATGCCGCCATTTCTGTGGCATTTGCTCTGGGCGTCGCCGAGCCTTCGGGATCGAGCATCGGTGGGGACGGTTTCGTGATGACGTACATGAAAGATAAAAAGTCCATCGAGGTCGCTAATGGCACTGGTGCGGCACCAGCCATGGCAACCCCTGACCGATACTCAAACGGTATACCGCTCACTGGCATTTTGGGCACTTCTGTACCCGGGATTTTGGACGCGCTGTTGTCAACGCACGAACGCTATGGCAGCTTGCCGTTGATCGTGTGTATCGAACCGGCACTCGAGTTGTGTGAAGATGGCGTGCCGGTGTCTCACCAACAAGCCGCTTCCGCGATGCAGTGTGCTCTGTTGCGGGATGCGCCGACTTCGGCGGAGGTGTTCGCGCCGAATGGCGAGTGGCTGAAACCCGGTGAGTTGCGGCGTAATCCGAACCTTGCCAAGACCTATCGCACGATTACCGAGCAAGGACGGGATGCGTTCTACGAGGGTGATAT
>DAOUJE010000025.1:0-41700 GCA_034423055.1 Dehalococcoidia bacterium
CCGCAGCAAGTGACCGCGACCACGACGACGACGACCGAACCAGAGGAGCAAGAGACGGAGGTTGAAGAGACGGAGACGGAGGCGGAGAGTCCAGATGCGGCGTCCCGGTACGATGCGGACGGCGACGGATTCATCAGCCAACCAGAGCTGCGACAGGCCCTAGACGACTACTACGCCGCCAAAATCACCTACTCCGAAATGCTACAGGTCTACAAGGCCTACCGGTCGTCCCGCTGAAGGCGGCAAACGACAACACACGCAGGGGCGGTTTGCGAACCGCCCCTGCGTGCATCTTCTGACGTGTCTGGAGAATGACCGTCGCAAACGCCCAGCCCCCTACAGATGGACGTTCCGTCCGCTGGGTTCCTGCCCCCGCCGGAATGACGGAGAGCATCGCATGAATCTCCGACCGGAGGAGGTCCACGGTGTGTGAAAGGCATAATCACTTGAACAGTTGCCACCATGCAACAATTGTGGTATCTTATACTGCATTGGTTATCAATGCCACGCCATCAATCGATAAAGAACGAACCCAATAGAGGACCCAAGCATGGCCACAACCGAAGACCTTGAACGTCGAGTAGAGGCACTGGAGATGGACACGCCCACACGCAGGGGAATCATCGCACATCTCAACAACCTAGACCAGAAATTCCAACGCCTCGACGAAGGCCAGCAACGCCTTGAACACGGACTTCGACAGCTTGAGAATAAGGTCGACGGCGGTTTTCAACGGCTTGACCACAAAATAGATGAGGGATTGCTGCGCCTCGACCAGAAACTAGATGCTCTCCTAGCCCAGTCCAAAATCGAATTAGACTAAACGGCAACATCACAGCCGATCATGGCAATCACAGTTCAAACTCTGCGTTAAAATCGAATCCCAGCACAACAAAATCCAAAAGCCCCGAAGGGGAGTAGTACCGGCCCCTTGACGCTCAACAGAGAGCCGACAACCGCTGAAACGTCGGAAGCGTCAACCCGAGAAGTCGCCCCAGAGCCGCTGCGCCGAAACCAACCCTCCGTCCTGCACTCCTGAGTCATCCCCGCACTTCTACGTCATTCCCGCAACCCCTGCGTCATTCCCGCGTAGGCGGGAACCCAGACAGACGAGAGCAACGGCAACTAAGCCCAGCCGGAAAACGCCCGTTACCAAGCGTCATCAAGAGGCCACCGCAACAAAAGCGGCGGCAACAAAGGTGGTACCGCGAGGCCCAACGCGTACGACAGCGAGCCCCGTCCTTTGAAAGGACGGGGATTTTTTGTATCCCAAACGCAGAACCCGCCCACTTCGCGAAGCGAGGGGGACGCAGGGAGTGCCCGCCCCAACCAACACAGAAAACCCAAACAACAAAATCCCAGCCCATCATAAACATCAGCGTAATCAGCGGTTCAGACAAAGGACAACCCATGACCAACAACAAAGTCATCTCCATTAACCCCCGCGACCTCCCACGCCGCTTCGACGTCAAAGAGCGCGAAGCCTACTGGCGGACCCAATGGGACGAACTCGAAATCTCCAAGCACGACAAAACCGCCTCCCGCGATCAGAGCTTCGTCATCGACTCACCCCCGCCGACCGCCAGCGGATCCCTCCATCCCGGACACGTCTTCTCCTACACCCACCAAGACGTCATCGCACGATACCGCCGCATGACCGGATGGAACGTCGTATACCCAATGGGCTGGGACGACAACGGACTCCCAACCGAGCGCCGCGTCCAAAACTACTTCGGCGTCCGGGCCGAACCCAACGTCCCATATATCGAAGACCTCAACGTCCGAAAACGCCGCAAAGAACTCGGACTCGACAAAGACGAGCAGCTAGTCGTCTCACGAGAAAACTTCATCGAACTCTGCCACATCGTCACCGCCGAAGACGAGAAGACCTACAAAGAGCTCTTCAACAGACTCGGCTTCTCCATCGACTGGACCGAGGAATACGCCACCATCGACGACCGTTGCCGCGCCATCGCGCAACGTTCCTTCCTAGACCTCGACGAACGCGGACACGTCTACACCGCCGAACTACCAACGATGTGGGACGTCGACTTCCAGACCGCCGTCGCCCAAGCCGAAGTCGAAGACCGGCCAACCCCCGGCGCATTCCACGACATCGAGTTCGGCGTTTACGAATCCCTCATGGAAGGCGAGGAGAGCGTACCCGAATCCTTCGTCATCTCAACCACCCGTCCCGAGATGATCCCCGCATGCGTCGCCGTCACCGCACACCCCGATGACGAACGCTTCAAGCCCCTCTTCGGCAAACACGCCATCACACCTGGCTTCTTCGCCAAAGTCCCCATCTTCCCCAGCGAAAAAGCCGACCCCGAAAAGGGCACCGGCATCCTCATGCTCTGCACGTTCGGTGACGACGCCGACGTCGAATGGTGGCGCACACACGACCTCGAACTCCGCCCAATGGTCGCCCGCAACGGCGAAGCCGCACCACGCACCTTCGTCCCCTACAACTCCGGCGAACCCGGATGGGGCTCACTAGACCCACACCGCGCCCAATTCTTCTACGACCAACTCCTAGGCATGCCGCTCGACGACGTCCGAACCAAGATCGTCGAACAGCTAAGTTGCCCCGGCACTTCAGCCATGACGATGCTCGGCCCCGAAGACGAAGTCGAAACCACCAACCCGCTCCAGTCCCCGCCGCGCCCCATCGAGCACGTCGTCCGCTACTACGAAAAGGGCAGCACACCCATCGAATACATCCCATCCCGTCAGTGGTTCGTCCGCCTCATGGACAAAAAGCCATACCTCCAAGAAGTCGGCGCACGCGTCGATTGGCTCCCCGGCTTCATGCAGAAACGATACGCCGACTGGACCGACGGGCTCGGACACGACTGGGCCATCTCTCGACAGCGTTACTTCGGCGTCGCCATACCCGTCTGGTACCCCATCGACGAAAACGGCGACACCCAGTACGACAACTACATCGTCGCCACCGACGACATGCTACCCGTCGATCCCACGCTCACAGCCGCACCCGGCTACGACGAATCCCAACGCAACCAACCCAACGGCTTCATCGGCGAGCAAGATGTCTTCGACACCTGGTTCACCTCGTCCATGACGCCCCAGATCCTCGCCCGCTGGGGCGAAGACGGCGACCGCATGTCCAACCTCTACCCGGCCGACCTCCGACCCCAAGCCCACGACATCATCCGCACCTGGGCCTTCTACACCATCGTCAAATCCGCGCTCCACAACGACGACATCCCATGGCACAAAGCCATGATCTCAGGCTTCATCGTTGACCCCGACCGCAAGAAGATGTCCAAATCCAGAGGCGCACCCGTCACACCCATGCCCCTCGTCAACCAATACGGCGCCGACGCCGTCCGATATTGGGCATCCAACGGACGCCCCGGCATGGACATGGCATTCGACCCGACCGTCTTCACCATCGGCGGCAAACTCGTCACGAAGCTATACAACGCCGGCAAATTCGTCCTCATGCAAGAAGCACATCACGGCGAAATCACCACCGAACTCGACCGAGCATTCATCAACGACCTCCGAGACACCGTCCAACGAGCCACCAACGCACTCGAAAACTTCGAGTTCGCACACGCCCTCCAAATCACCGAAACCTTCTTCTGGGACTCCTTCGCAGACAACTACATCGAACTAGTGAAACGCCGAGCCCGATCCGAAACCGATCCAGCTGGACGAGCCTCAGCCGTAGCCACCCTACGCCTAGCCCTAAACACCCTCCTCCGCCTATTCGCCCCCTTCGTACCTACAATCACCGACGAAATCTGGTCCTGGACCTACGCCCAAGAAACCAACTACCCCTCAATCCACCAAGCGCCGTGGCCAACTACCGCATCCCCCCTCCTTCAGGAGGGGGCTAGGGGGAGGCACGCCCAGAACGGCGAACCCGTCATTCCAGCAGACTCTTCCGTCATTCCGGCGAAAGCCGGAACCCAAAGGGGTGCGGAAGCCGGGCTCCCCTCTCCCTCGATGGGAGAGGGCCAGGGTGAGGGTGAACCGCAAATCCCCACCCGCTACCAACTAACCTCCGTACCCAAACCTGAATCCCCCACCTCCTTCCAAACCGCCTGCCGAGCCATCGCCGCCGTCCGAAAAGCAAAACACGAAGCCAGCATCGGACTAGGAAAACCCCTAGCAACCCTAACCATCACCGCCACCCAAGACCAACTAAACGCCCTAAACCCAGTAGCCCCCGACGTAGCCAACGCCGCCAACGCCCCCCAAATCACCCCCAACCTAACAACCAAAGACAACGGCTACATTGCTATTGTGGAAGCACCAGCAGATCAATAGCGACGGGATAGGATTGAGGATGGCCGGAGAACCGTATGACAAACGTAATTGGCAACGCATCCAGGCGACACCTTTACGGGGCCAAAGAAGGAACGGATGCAATGCCACCCTCCGACCAATCGAGATTCGAGATTTTTCGCTCGGGCTCTCACCCGCAAGGGTACATCAATCCTGCGCAACCCTCCAACCCGTAATCGCCCCTAACCATCACCGCCACACAAGACCAACTAAACGCCCTAAACCCAGTAGACCCCTAACGTAGCCGACGCTGGCAGAACCCCCGAATCACCCCCAACCCAACAACGGCTACATCGCAACTGTAAAAGCACCCAACCGAATCCCCTATCTCTTGATGGGAGAGGGATAGGCTGCCCTTAAATTATCCCTCTAGGACATCCAACAAGCCACAATACCTAATGAATCCGACGAGTTGCCTAGGCTACGTGATCCAAGGAGGAGTTTCGCTTTCAAAAGTTAGGCGATTTAGGTACTCGCCATCGTAACCTAGTTGCTTAAGCGTCGCCAATTCGATATATCTTTGTCCCATTTTCCAAGCTTTATAATAGTCATCAAATTCCGATCTTTGTAACCGCTTCATCAACACGTGGATATATGCATTTCTTTCTTCCAAAATGAATTGGACGCGCCTGTTGACTAACTTCCTGTCCTCAACTGAAATGCTGTTCAATGCTCTACGAACAAAACTCATCGTATTTTCCGTCCGGGGACGATCACATGCTAAAATCACTTTACCACACGCTTCCAACCCACTTGCGCTTGCAGCCAACGAAAGTCGAGTCATATCAATTCGATCATTCGCTACGTATTGGCTTTCTGCGTAATAGTCAATCATTCGTTCAACATTGGCTTCGTCAGATCGGTACAAATCTACGAATCGAGCAAAGGCGTTAGACAACTCATTTGTAGTGCGACGACCGAACCAATTGTTGCGTTTATATTCAGGTGGTCGCAAGAAACCTACTCTCCCCCATGTTACAGAATTGTCATTGCCTATGGCCTTCACCAGAGACGGCATCCGAGGGACGCCAGCTACGAATGTCAGGAAGCTTCGTAAAATGTTGAGCAACTCTTCCAACTCTGTAGTCTCGAACTCAGCTTTATCGACACGTTGGATGTCACCCTGATGTGTGAATCCATCGGATTTAACAGGGTAAATCTCGTCTATCCTGATTTCCCATTCTGAAGAAATTAGTTTGATAGAGCCAAGTCTGCGTCTTGAATCACCGAATGTAACCCATCGGTCACCTTCCATATTGAAAAACTTTGGAAAATCCGGAAGGTAAAATCCCGCTTTGCAATGTTTGGAATTTGAACGCGTGAAGTCATCGGTGGTCGATGCAAATGAACCAGAAGGGGAGTTCGGCGGAACACCATAGCTGGTCAAGTACGCATCGACAGACGCCCCATTGGGCGTGCTGATTTGGACGTTTGTCAACGAGGCGCAAGCATTGTAAACACGAGCGTGAGTCTTGGCATTGTTCGCAATGGCGTAAAAATCGCCGATTAGGTGCCCTGTCTCGTCCAATTTGATTACCACAATTGCAGGGAATGGGTCTTCTCCGTCCTTGCAATCGATTTTCACGAGGGAAGGTTTACCAACGATAAAGCCTGTAAAAATAGTGATGTAAGAAGAGATACGTTTTGATTCCGACATTTTTGATCCTTTGTGCAGTTACTCTGGTTGTTTCAACGATTATAAATCTTTGTTTTGCCAATATGCAAATGAGACTTATATTGAGACACGATGTGATGTCGCTTTAACGGATACGAGGTCGTACACATCACCTGTGCCTGCAAAGCCCATTTCAAACTCAGATACATCGATCCCTAAGGTGACGAACACCCGCCTGCCTAGGGTTGATCCGATCATCCGCAGACAGGCGGGTCGGCCAAGACCATCTTAATCTCTAGAAGTAGCTCCGCCATCGTTCGTGCCCTTTCTTGGATGACCTCGTCTCTTGTAGCCGCGTCGAACACTGCGTTCATCAACCTGATGTTGGCGAACGAGAAATTGATCGCCAATAAAGAGACAGCTTTAAAGATCTCGGGTGGCCTATTACGACTAAAGATCAAATTCCAATTCGCGGATTCGTTGCGGATTTCAGTGTATAGCGATCGGTTCTTGCTTTCCGCCGCGTTGTCGCTGATTTTGCCGTCCGCCAATTGGTCTAGAGTCTCCGCCACGGCATCGTATCGGTTTTGGACGAAATCCACGTACTGTTGGACGTCTGCAAGGTACTTTCGGCATTCCTGCGAGTCCGTGGGCGTAGGAGTGAAGATTGGAGTCTCCAATCGTTCCGTCCGTGTTGGTGACGTTGGGTTGTTCTTGACAACAGTCACTTCTCGCGTAACCTCAACCGTTACTTCCCGTGTGACCTCTCGAATTACTTCGACCGTCACCTCTCTGGTAACTTCAACGTCGACAGGCGCTTGGACTTCTTTTTCAACTTCCACGGTGACGATCTTTTCCACCGTGATCGGTGCCTGCGTGACTTCACGCTCTACTTCTACCGTAACGGGAACCTCGCGCGACACCTCCACAGTCACTGGAACTTCGACGATCTTTTCCACCGTGATCGGTGCCTGCGTGACTTCACGCTCTACTTCTACCGTCACGGGAACCTCGCGCAACACCTCCACAGTAACTGGAACTTCGACCATCTCCGGCGGTGGTTGCGCGCACCCGAAGGCGAACAGGCAAAGAGCCATCAATACAGGGAATAGTAAACGGACAGGCATCGGAGCCTCCCTCGTGGCTTACAGACAACGTCTTATCCACAAGGCATCACCCGGTCCGCCGAACAAAGGGAGGCACGTGTGACGTGCCTGATCCATGTTCGACGGGGATCAACGATCCTCCGCATGGACCGGATAGCAACCGAGAGACTACAAGCCTACGATCTGCCTTGTGGATGGCGTTACTCTACTACAGAGTTCGCGGATTCAACAAGACATAAATCGCCTACATCGCCTGCCAGTGCAAAGTCCGCTTCATCCTCCGATACATCAACCCCCGAGGCGACAAACACGCCCTGCAACCGTGGATCAACGAACGCCTAGCACCAGCAACGCTCCACACCCTCGCCTAACTGGTTGACAGGTAGCCGACGCAAATTCTCGGTAGGGGCAGGTTTCAAACCTGCCTCTATTCCGCCAAAACGCCCCAACAACCAACACCAAAATCCCACCAATTCCTAAATCACCGTAATCCGCGCTTTAGACTACCCCTCCTCATAAAACGCAGTCTGCAACGATCTGTCAAACGTCTTGATCTGCCTGATCCCCCGACGCTCGCAACTCGCAAGATGACACAAGTCCCTGGCACTCAATCCGGGATGACGTTCGTGCAGGTGCCGCGCCAACTCGACATCCTCTTTTTCCAACGCCAGCACTTCGATGCCGCTGACGCGGAGCAGCGTCATCGCACTGTCCAAGTCATCCAACCGCCCGACGGGCAAATAAACGTGAAGGATCTCCTGCAAAACCTCCGCCGAGGTAAACATACGGATCCCTTCTAACCGGGTTTCGGACAAAAACCTCCTCGCATCTTCTTGGCGGGGATGCGCCCGACCAACCGCGTACACGAAGACGTTGGTATCTACGAAAATCAAACGTCCGGCAACCCACGCATCCGCGATTCGTTAATCGTCTTCAAATGTTCTTCCCAATCCGGCTCCCGACCCGGCCCGGCGACCTCATCGCAACGCTTCCAAAATTCTTCAAACTCCTCCTTAGTCTGAAAACCCTTCACCTCTCGAGGCTCGAGCGTAACTTCGGCATCTCCCTCATCACCTTCCCACAACGGAGATAAATCAACCAAAAAATCGCGCCAAGTGACCTCACCTTCTCCCGTATCCAAATCCGACGCCCTTTGGCGCCACTCCTTGTCCGATTTCGAAGATCGTTCTATAGCCATCCCGCACCTCAATCGAATGAGTTGCTACTGACATAAATCTTACACATCATCATTCCTCCCCCACATACCCCAAAGCCGTCCGCACTAAGAACCCCGACCGCGTCTCTCCCTCCCGCTTCGCCGCCTCATCCACAATCGCCAAGACCCGTTCCGGCAACGTGATATTCACCCTCACATGCTTGCCCATCAACTTCGAAACACCAACCAAACCACCGCCCATCAAAGTCCATCATCCCCCATCACGCCCATCCCGGTTCATAATCCCCTAAAATCGAACGAACCGAATCCGACGATTTAACGACTGTCATGCCCTCCGACCTAACAGGAAAACGCATCATCATCACTGGCGCCGCCACCGGCATCGGGCGATCTACGGCCATTCTGGCTGCGCAGAGCGGTGCAGCGGCTATCGCCGTCTTCGATGTTGACGATGCCGCCGCTCAAGAAACCACTAGTACCATAAACAGCTTCTCTCCGCCAACGGCAGCAAGGTATTGGCACGTCGATGTCGCAGATCGCGCAAGCGTCGAAGGAAGCGTCTCCGCCGCTGTCCAGTGGATGGGCCGAGTAGATATCCTCCTCCACTTCGCCGGCATCATGGATGGCGCGTTTACACAGATCGAATCGTTTGAAGAAGCCACTTGGGATCGCGTCATCGATATCAATCTCAAAGGCACCTATCTAGTCGCCAAAGAGTGCGTCGCCTACATGAACGACCAACCAGACGGCGGAGTCATCATCAACACCGCATCCGGTGCCGGTGTGACTGGCGGCTCATCCTCCTACGCGTACGGAGCATCCAAAGGCGCTGTCCACGGCTTCACGATGGTGATGCAGCGACACATCGACATGTCCAAGATCCGCGTCCAAGACATCTTGCCCGGCCGCGTCCGAACACCCCTAGTTCTCGAAAATCTCCGCCAGCAATTCGAGAAGACAAGCGACCGAGCCCACTACGAATCTGAACTCGCCGGCCTAACCGCCCCCGACGACGTAGCCAAAATCGCTGTCTTCATGGCCAGCGACGCGGCAAAAGTCATGCGCGGCCCCATCTTCACTCGATAACTCCGTCATTCCGGTGAAAGCCGGCGCTTCAGCGAGAGGAACGCCCATCCAGAGGGGCAGGGCGAGGGGGGCAGGTCACCCGACCCCATCCGCCTTATACGATTCCCAATCGTCCACCGTGAATCCCGATTTCGAGAAATACGCGAAACCCTTACCCTCCCGCTCCCGAACCTCGGCGCACTGCCTCAAAACATCCTCCGCAACGTCAACGGGGACGCAGGTAACTCCATCGCTGTCGCACACTAGGATGTCGCCCGGTAGAATGCGTAGGCTGGCGACTACTACAGGAATACTGTGGTCGATCATGGCGAAGTAAGCGTGACCAGGCACGCGCCCCGTTGCCCAGAGCGACAAGCCCGCGCGATTGATGCCCGGAATGTCCCGCACATTTCCATCAACTACGGCACCGACGGCTCCGAGTGCTGCCATCTGATGGGCCATCTCATCGCCGAGGATGGCGGCTCGGCGACGAGGAGTGTCGATGTCCTGCTGCACGACGATCGTCGGCGCGTCCATCTGCGCGATGGCATCGTAGTACTCCCAACGTCCGCTCGGTTCCTGCGACTGGCCACCTATGCCATGAATAGGCATCCAAGTCGATGTCATCGCGTATTCGACAACTGCTTTTCCGGCCCCGTCTCGGTTCCAGATATACGGCTTCAAGTCAGGTCCGGAGTAGTCGATGTGCGCAGAGATGTAGCCGCCGTAGACGATGGCGGCGGCGTTCTGGACGGTCGCCGAATCGTAATCGGCGAGACCTGCGAGGATTTCTGGCGCGACGGTCTTCACGGGATGCCGTTGGCCTTGTAGTTCTCCCAGTCGTCGAGAGTGAAGCCAGGTTTCGAGAAGTAGGCAAACGTTTTGCCCTCGCGCTCGCGGACCTCGTGTGCCTGCTTCAAGATGTCTTCGGCTTGGTCGACGGGGACACGCGTGACGCCGTCGCCGTCGCAGACTAAGATGTCGCCAGGGATGATGCGGAGTCCAGCGACCTCGACCGGGATGCCGTGGTCGATCATGTTGAAAGGCCCGTGGCCGGGCACTCGGCCTGTCGCCCAGAGGGCTAGTCCGGCCTTCTTGATCCCCGGCACGTCGCGGGCGTTGCCGTCGGTTACCGCGCCCACAGCTCCTAAGGCGACCATCTGGTATGCCATGCCATCGCCGATGATTGCACCGCGCCGAGGCGGGAGATCGATGTCTTGCTGGACGACGATTGTCGGGGCATTCGCATAGGCAATCGAGTCCATGAAGTCGTGACGTCCCGAAACCTCCGGCACCGGCTCATGCAACGGTGTCCAAGTCGAGGTCATCGCATAACCCACGGTGGCTCTGCCTGATCCGTCGAGGTCGTAGAGGTAGGGGTTGAGGTCGGGCCCCGAGTAGTCGATGTGCTCGGATATGTAGCCCCCGTACACAATCGCCGCCGCGTTCTGCACCGTAGCCGAATCGAACTCAGCAAGGCCTTCGAGGATTTCGGGAGCGACGGTTTTCAGGGGCATGGGAGACCTCTCTTTTGGGATGCGACGGTGATGATAAGCCGCTAGGGGTGAGTGTAGCAGGCGGGGGTGAACTAGGATGGGTATGATTTGGAATGATGGGCAGGATGGGGCGGCGTTCCTCGCTGGATGGGGAGGTTGTCCTTTATAAATAGAAACATATGTCATAAAAATATGAGTATCACTTAACGCTCAAAGGAAACATCGACTACAATCGTTGTTGTGGGGCCGGCCATTTGGAATATCCTGATCGCTACGGCCCCCTCTCCCTCTCACGGTTTTCGGACCAGTCCTGTTCCCAAGTAATCCCCGGTGTTGGGGTGTCTCCTGAACTTTTCTTCGGCGATCTGCCAACCGACGTTGTCTGGTTTTCCGATTTCGTGTCGACCGATTGGAGACATCAGGAAATCAGCGAGTTGGAGTCCTGCAATGTTGGCGGATTTTGGGTGTACTCGCACATCTTTGATTCGTCGAGTGAGACGATGGGGTTCCACAAGTCTGGTGCCGTTTTGCATGAAGTTGTTGACCGTTCGGAGGAATTCTTGGTTGAGGTCTGGGCGTCGAGATTCAACAACCATCTGTCCGATGGTTCCTGTTTCTTCCAAATAGAATGTGAAGCGTTCTAGGAGAACCTCCAGTGCGTAGTAGTAGGCGTTCCAGGTTCTGCTGCGATGCATTCGGCGAAGTTTGGGTTTGTCAATCGCACACGCGATGATGGAATAATCCCACGAACGCATCAATCGGGTCATTTCAGCCCAGAACTCGTTGCGTGTCCGCCGATTTTTGAGACGACCGAAAGGCGGACGGATTTTCTTAATGCTGTAGAGGTGCAAAGGAAGATTTCGTTGGTTGAATATCCGTGTCTTTAGATCGTCCAGATCGGCGGAGATGATGTTGTCGTGGTATTGCGTGTCGATGACGACACCACCCAAGACGAAGATGGGGTAATGAGGGTTGATACTGGCTAGACTGTGGTCGCCTGTCTCGTCAACGTAGAACGTATGCATAACTTTATGATTTTACAAAGGAAATAGTTGCTAACAGGGACAGTGCCAACAGAGTAGGGCATCGGATCGAGTTCGTTGCTTTGGGGGATGCGGAGGTTGACGTTGAGGCGGTTGTGCGGGCGGGGTCTCAATGAGGGTTCTCACGGTTTAGAGAAGGGAACTAGGTTGTTTTGGGTTGTGAAGTCTTGTCCGTTGAAGGCGGAGAAGAACATTGGTTGTCCGGCGAATGGCATGGGTGAGACGGGGCCGATGGCCATGAATGGGAACTGTTTGGATTCGGGGTTCATTGCGGACTGTGGATCACGGAAGCTGCGGTAGAGGTTCATGGCTTCGCGGTCGCCACCAGCGAGTTCGCGTAAACGCTGGAACTCAAGACCAAATGAAAGTCCGTATCCGAAGAACATTGAGCGCAGTTGCATCAATATCTCGGTATCGAGTCCCTGCATGGTTTGGCTGATGAACATCCATCCGATGCCGTATTTGCGAGTTTCACGGACGGCGCGTTTGAGTTCGGAGCGTAGCATCTGCGATTCTTCGTCGAGTTGGAACCCGCTACCGTAAGGAACGAAACGATGCGCTTCATCCAGCACGACGAGGGTGTTCGCGGTTTCTGCGTTTGATGCGAGGGTGCTGGAAGAGTACTCGACCAACTTTTCTGCGATGTGGGCAATGATGCGCTTTTGCAATGTGTCGGACCATGATTGGACGCCTGATTGGCTGGATAGGTCTAGCACAACTACTGGCTTCTTTCCTGATTCGCTTCGAGTTAAACGCGCGACCAGGTCTTCGATACGGTGCTTGTCACCGGCACTGCTAAACAGCGTTGTTATTGGTTGCCAATATCTTTTGTTGAATTCGTTCCAACCGTCTTTTTGAAAATGATTGAGACGATTTCGTAGAGTTTCCCAATTCGCTTTGGTTTTGTAGATGTCATTTTGTGCCTTTCTCCACAAATGCCTAAGCATCTCAATCCCGGGTTCTTTTTGATTTAATTCATGGATCTTGAAATCTCGCAGTCGTTGCATGGCGTACGATTTGGCGGCTTCTCGTTCGGTGTTGCCTCGGATACCCAGACCAATGTCGAAAAAGTGGCTGCTATCGAGTAGGTCTTCCAATAGATTCCAATTGTCAAGTTGCACTTTTGATATCGGGGCGAGTACTAGTTCGCGCCCGAGTTTGCTTTCGACAATTTCTTTGATGGGCAGTCCTTGGCTGCCGACCTGTTTGTCATTGAACTCCAATGAGAACTCGCCTTGTGGATCGATCACGAGGATTCCCATATCTGGATGTCGCGCGTATGCGGTTAGCAACATCTTGACCAAGCCGGTTTTGCCCGATCCAGTCTTGCCGAAGATGCCGATGTGATATGCCTCTCCGATGCCGTGCTTACCGGAGCCGAAGTGTTTGAACCACATTGGGAAGGCGATGTCACTGCCGTATGCTTTGCCTAGATAGAACAGATCGTCCTTGCATGATTGAAGGGCGGCGTTTAGGAATTGCTGATCTACGAGCAGTATTTCGGTGCCGGTGGATGGCACTCCGCCTAGGTCGCCATGAGAATGATGGCCTCGGTTTTCCGCCTGAACGAAGCATCCACCGATTTTCATAACGGCAGTGCGGGTGTCCTGTTGCGGTGTGATGGCGGGCAACTTCTTGTTGGATTTGATGATGTTCTTGAATGCTTGGTCTTCGTGCCACCGATTTCGCATCTGAATCGATGTGATTTGCCCCAAGACTCGAGTGGGGAGCGTTTGGCTGTCGTTTAGCGGATTCGACTGGTCCCATCGAAATCCCACGAGGGCGCCTATCAAGTTCGAAGCGGAGTGGTTACTAACTACATCTAAAGTCAACTCGATGTTCGTCGAAGGGCTGCTTACGACTGCGACCACTGGTGGACTTGCATTGGATGTCGTCATTCTTCGACTTCCTCAACGATTGGCTCTGTGCGGTATGTGTTTAGCATGTCGGAAGCGATATCCGGGTCAGGCGCTTCAGCAATCGTCTTGGTTTTGACCGACTCTAGGATAGCGTTCACACCTTTTCTGAGACTCTTCACAAAGCGATCGGCAACATAAAGCGGATAGGGTTCCATGATCGCTGGGTTGGCAGTTTGCCTTCGTATAACTTCCAGCATTTCAGAGAGTTTTTTGGGATCGTCCGCGATCCTTGGCGGCAGTTCGATTCTGAACGCATGCGTCCATTGCTTGGGCTTGTAGTAGACGACTTTTATATTGTCGTATCCGGTTTTGAGGCGCGCCATATAAGACCGGTAGAATTCTGGACTATCGAATTGGAAACGGTGAGTTTCCAAATCGAAGGGGCCGGCATACTCTCCCGCTTCAAGTATCAGACTTGCGGTTGATCTGCCGTTCGCGTCAATTTCACGATTGTTGAAGAGTAGTGTCTGGGTAGCAAATTCATTTGCCGTGGAACGTTTTGGCAACGCAATGATGTTGTCCGAGTCGAGTATCTCGGGCACCAACTCCATCACAGACTCTATCCATCGCTCTCTAAACGTCTCAGATAGGGTGTTGCGTAAATCAGCGGCGGCGCGTAGTGCGATCGAGATGGCGACCATGCCTGTAGAAAAGGCCCCGTCTAACATCACAAGATCACGATCCACGGTTCCAGCCACTTCGTACTCCATGCAGAACATCAGTCCGTAGGTGATCTCGTTCGCCCTAGACATAGGATCAGTGATTAGCGTTTCGAATTCGTATGGCGGCTTTGTTCCTTCAGAATTCCATCCGAGTCCATCAACCGCCAGCGCGGCGGCTGCTGCCAATTCAAACGCTGCGAGACGTATGACTGCGACAGAACCATCAACCGCGACTACCGATTTTTGCGGCATGTCTGATAGGTCTTCAAGTCGGGTAATCAGACCGATCTGCATCGCCCGTTCTCGCAACTGGTCGCGTTCATCGATCCGCGCTGAGACGCTACGCCCAGCCTTTTCGGCGATGTTTTCAGAACGCTCAAGCAGTTCGTTTATGAGCGCGTCGGGTAGGTCGCCGAAGATGTCTGTAGGTTGAGAGACCATTTGGGATGCGGTTAGATTTTCACACTCTGGATTCCCGCCTGCGCGGGAATGACAGGCAATGTTGCGGGAATGACAGGCAACGTTGCGGGGGTGACGAAGGAGTTACGCGGTGACGGCTCCTGTGCTGGCGGGTTGGACTAGTTTTATGTATTTGGAGAGGGAGCCGCGGGTGTAGGGTGGGGGTTTGGGTTGCCAGTTGCTTAGGCGGTTTTGGAGTTGTTCGGGGGAGATTTTGACGTTTAGTTCGAAGTCGTCGAGGTTGATTTCGATGGTGTCTCCGTCTTGGACTGCGGCGATGGGTCCACCGACTGCGGCTTCGGGTCCGACGTGTCCGATCATGGAGCCGTGTGAGGCGCCTGAGAAGCGTCCGTCGGTGATGAGGTATACCTTTTCGCCAAGTCCTTGTCCGACGAGGGCGCCGGTGACGGCGAGCATCTCTCTCATGCCGGGTCCGCCTTTGGGTCCTTCGTAGCGGATGATGATGACGTCTCCGGCCTTGATCTCTCGTCGCTGGAGCGCGGCCATGACTTGCTCTTCTTGGTCGAAGACTTTGGCGGGTCCGGTGAAGCGTGCTCCGAACTGGTGTCCTGCGACTTTTAGCACGCAGCCGTCGGGTGCTAGGTTGCCGTGGAGGACGACTAGTCCGCCGTTTTCGGAGAGCGGGTCTTCGACGAGGCGGACGACGTCGTTTTCGGATGGGTTGGGGTCAACGTCGGCGAGGTTTTCGGCCATGGTCTGTCCGGTTACGGTCATGCAGTCTCCGTGGAGGATTCCGGCGTCGAGGAGTCGCTTCATGACGAGTGGGATGCCGCCGACGCGGTCGAGGTCGAACATGACATACCTGCCGCCCGGTTTCATGTCGGCGATGAGGGGAGTCCGCATCGAGATGGCGTGGATGTCGTCGAGTGTGAGGTCGATACCGGCTTCGTGTGCGATGGCGGGCAGGTGGAGGGCGGTGTTGGTTGATCCGCCCATGGCGACGACTAATGTGATGGCGTTTTCGAACGCTTCGCGGGTGAGGATGTCTCGCGGGTATATGCCTTTACGCAGAAGGTTCATCACGGCGGCACCAGCTTCTCGGGAGGATGCACGCTTTCGCTGGTCGACGTTCGGCTCGGATGCGGCGCCGGGAATGGACAATCCGAGGGCCTCACCGATGGAGGACATGGTGTTTGCGGTGAACATACCGCCACAGGAGCCGGGTCCGGGGCAGGCGTTGGTCTCGATGCCGTATAGTTCGTCTTCGTCCATTTGCCCAGCCTGCAACTGTCCGACGGCTTCGAATACGGTCTGGATCTGGATGTCCTCGCCTTTCCAGTGTCCGGGGAGTATGGAGCCGCCGTAGACGAATACGGATGGGATGTCGAGTCGTGCCATTGCCATCATTGCGCCGGGGAGGGACTTGTCGCATCCGGCGGCGGCGACCAGGCCGTCGTATCGCTCGGCGAAGCATACGGTCTCGATGGAGTCGGCGATGATCTCGCGGCTGATGAGTGAGCCGCGCATTCCTTCGGTGCCCATGGAGATGGCGTCGGAGACTGTGATGGTGCCGAACTCGAAGGGGGATCCGCCGGATGCTCGGACGCCGACCTTGATCTCTTCGACGAGTGGCTTGATGCCGGAGTTGCAGGGGGTTACTTCGTTGTGAGTGGATGCTACGCCGACGAATGGGGCATCGATATCGGCGTCGGACATGCCCATGGCGCGCATCATGGAGCGATGCGGTGCACGGATGGCGCCTTCGGTGGTTTCCCAAGATCGCCATTTTCCGGGTGCTCTGCCGTTTCGCTTGGTGCCGGCGCGTCGAGTTGATTGCGCTGCCATGTATCCTGTCCCGCTCTCTAGGTGAAGTACAGTTGAATCGATGAATCCATTTTAAGAGGGGGAGTTAGAGCCGGGATTGCGGTGTTGTCTGAACCGCTGATTACGCTGATTATTGTGATGTGCTATGATGCCACCTTTCCCCTCCCCTATGGGTTCCGTCTTTCGCCGGAATGACGTCAAGTTTGTAAAGGTCTTGAGTTGAAAGGAAAATCAGATGCCTGTTAGTTACATAGTGCCTGCGGCGCGGGCGGTGATTTTTGATGATTGTGGGCGGATTTTGTTGATTCGGCGGGGGGATAACAAGCAGTGGGCGTTACCGGCTGGTGGGATGGAGCCGGGGGAGTCGGTTACGGAGTGTATGGTGCGGGAGGTTTGGGAGGAGACGGGGTTGGTGGTCGAGTCATCGGTGGCGTTCGCGATTTACTCGGAGCCTCGGTTTACTGCGCCTACGCGTCCTGAGGCGCAGTTGCTGACGGTGGCGTATCGGGTTGATGAGTGGAGCGGGGAGTTGCAGACAACTACGAATGAGACGGATGATGCTCGGTGGTTTTCGGTGGAGGAGCTGCGAGGGTTGCCGGATTTGATGGGGATGTATCTGGAGACGGTGGAGGATTGTTTGGGAGTGGGTGAAGGTGGTGGGTTTGTGGTGAAGTGAGGGAAAGTTTGAGGCTAACATCTAAGGTGTCCGCGAAATCGATGATGCCTCTTGACACAGCAAGGCAATTAGACTAAATTAGTGCATATGTCCAAAGAGACTCGATTGGCGCGATGGATCAAGGAGATGCAATGAGCACAGCCGTAATCGCTAAACCATTGATCCCTAGGATTACTGAAAATGGACGAAGTAGTCAAGGGAGATTCAAGCGGCTAGGTGCCACGATCGAACTAGGAGATTCTTTAGAGAAGTCTGTAAAATGGCCGTCACCCACTGTTATCGTTTCTGATGGTCCCTATGGTGTCGGGAGTTTTCCTGGTGATCCTCGATCCCCCGAACATTTGGCAGATTGGTACGAGTCACATATCGCCCAGTGGTCCCAGCGGGCGCAATCGTTGACCACGTTGTGGTTTTGGAATACTGAAATCGGTTGGGCGAATGTTCATCCGGTGCTGGAAAGACACGGATGGAAATACCGTTGCTGCTACATCTGGGACAAAGGTCTTGGGCATGTAGCCGGCAACGCGAATACCAAAACGTTGAGGAGTTTCCCGATAGTTACGGAGATTTGCGTCCAGTATGTTCGAGAAGTCAAGATCAACAATCTCAGCCTCAAAGAATGGTTGCGCTCTGAATGGGTACGGAGTGGGATACCGTTATCCAAGGCAAATGAGGCATGTGGTGTTCGAAACGCGGCGACTCGGAAGTATTTGACGCAGTGCGATTTGTGGTATTTCCCACCTCCTGACGCGTTCGAAGCAATGGCCCGGTACGTAAACAAGAATGGTGATCCGACGGGCAGGCCGTATTTCAGCTTGGGCGGTGAGCGGCCGGGTTCCAGCGGGGAGTGGTCACGAATGCGAGCAAAGTTCAACTGCGAGGTGGGAATAACCAATGTGTGGCAGGAACCTGCTGTCAGGGGTAGGGAACGACTTAAGGACACACACAAGTGCTTGCACATGAACCAGAAACCATTACGATTGATTGAACGAACGATACTGGCTGCATCGGACCCCGGTGACGTAGTATGGGAACCGTTCGGCGGTCTCTGTTCGGCCGCCATAGCCGCAGTCAACACAGGGCGGCTGAGTTTCAGTGCGGAACTGTTGCAGGATTACTACGATCTTGCAGTCGAAAGGTTGGCGACGCATGTTCCCGCGTCCAGTTGATGAATACGAACCTGATCCTACGTGGGCGCATTTCGACCTTTTTAGTAGGGTTCGCGAATCGATATACGCTGTCCCTGCCCACTTTAGGAGTGCGACAACGATAGACGGGTTGGCTGCTACCGATCTTCACACTTTGAATCAAGTGCTGGGGGTTGCAATCGAAGACCAAGTGGTGGCTACGCTCAACGAGTTACGGTCATACTGGGACCCGGAAAAGGATTACCAGACTTACTCCTTTTATCGGCAAGCGCAGGTGTTTCCAGATGTGCTGCTCAAGGCAGACAGAAACGGTGAAGACATCATTTTGGGCATCGAACTCAAAGGGTGGTACCTGCTGAGCAAAGAAGAGGAACCCAATTTCAGGTTTACAACGACTCCTTCGGCATGCGCGCCGGCGGACATGCTTGTAGTAGTGCCCTGGGCATTAGACAAGGTTGTTTCGGGATCACCAATCGTTTTCAAGCCTTTCGTTGTGTCTGCCCGGTACGCGGCCGAGTTTCGCAATCATTGGTGGTCACAGGTCAGAGATGCTCGAAGTGACACGGCCATCGAATCGCCAACTGTCCTTGCCCCATACCCTTCAAGCAAAGATAGGATCGCTGACAAGCCTGTTCACGATGGCGGTGGGAATTTCGGTAGGATAGCTCGCACTGGGTTGTTGGACGATTACGTAGAGATGACGCTTGAAACTTCGTTAAGCGGTATCCCAACCAAAGCGTGGGTTGCATTTCTGAAGCGCTTTGGTCAATGAGCGATAGTTAATTATCGTCGCCAATATCTACGCGCATTTTCCTAAAATAGATGCTGCTGTGCGTATCCCTTCCAACCCCAGTGTGACAACATCTTCGGGTGGTGGTTCGCTTATTTCGTTCGGGTTGGGGGCGGCGTGGCCGTTTGAGAGGTCGTCGGTGGTGAACCAGACCCAACCGTCGGGGACGCTTGGACGGGGGCCGGGGATGTGGGTGTAGTAGATGAGGTCGATGTGTTGGTGTTTACCCACTTTTTGGTCGTAGACATCTTCGACGAGGATGGTACGGGGTGGTGAGACTTGGTTGAGGTTGGAGATGTGGGGGATTGGCTGGGTTGGGATCAGCTGGACGTCGAGGCCGGTTTCTTCTTTGACTTCGCGGAGGACGGCTTGTACGGGGTCTTCGTTTGGTTCGATGTGTCCACCGGGCGGTAGCCAGGCTTGTACGCGGTGATGCCAGTGCAGGAGGGTGGCGTCGCCGTTGATGACGAAGCCGGTTGCGGTGAAGTGGCGGATCATTGTCTGAAGTGGGGATTACTGGGATTCAGGATTGTTGGGATTGGGTTGCAGGTTGTTTGGTTTTGCACGGGCTGTGGGGTGATTGCAGTGCAGGGCAACCACAAGGGTTGCCCTGCTACGGTGCGCCTCCTTTGTCCCCGTATGGGGGTACGGGGCAGGCTCTTCGGACATTTCCCCGCTAGCGGGGAAGCCTCGCCACCTCCCCGGGCATACCCCGCTCACTTCGCTTCGCTCGTTCGCGCCCCTTTCGTGAGACGAAAGGGGCGACCCTGCCGCTCCCCTCTGGATGGACGTTCCGTCCGCTAAAGCGCTTGCCTTCGCAGGAATGACGGGACGGTAGTTAGGCGGCGAGCTTCGCCAGGGTCGCTTCGTTTAGGTCGATGCCTAGGCCGGGTTTGTCGGTTAGGGTTATGGTGCCGTTTTTGGGGATTATGTGTTCGCCGTATAGTTCGGCGATTTGGTCTAGGGGTGGTGCGAATTCGGTGGAGAATTCGTGTGGGCGGATGGCGTTCTTGATTGTGGAGTAGCAGTGGATGGATGCGATGCTGTTGATGCCGGCGCTGGGGGAGTGGGGCATGATGGGTTTGTTGTGGGTGGTGGCTAGGGTATAGATTTTCAGGATTTCGGATGGGCCGGAAGCGCCTAGGATGTCGGGTTGGAGGATGTCGGGGTTGCCGAGCATGATGACATCTCGGAATCGCCATCGGTCCCAGTCCTGCTCGCCGGTGGAGACTGCGACATCTAGTGCGTCGGCGACTTGGCGGAGTCCGGGGAGGTCGTACTGGGGGAGGGGCTCTTCGAAGTGGTCGATGCGTCCGTAGTCTTCGAATGCGCGTCCTTGCTGGATGGCGGTTGGGACGGAGTAGCCGTTGTTGGCGTCGAAGCCGAGGTAGATGTTGTTGGGCAGAAAGTCACGGACGAGCTTGAACATCTGGAGGTCTTTGGCGGGGTTGGAGTCTTGTCTGTATGATCGCCAGTCCATGCGGATCTTGAATGCTTTGTATCCCTGTTCCCAGCCGTCCATGACGTCGTCGAGCATCTGGTCTGGGGTTTTGATCCAGCCGAGCCCGACGCTCCAGTAGAGGGGGATGTCGAGTCGGGCTGCGCCGCCCATGAGGGCGTGGCATGGGAGACCGGCATCTTTGCCTAGGATGTCCCAGAGTGCGATGTCGACGGCTCCGACGACGTGTGGGGGGAGCTTGGTGATACGTTCTTCATCGCCGAGGTAAAGGGTTTCCCAGTGGCGGTCGATCTTGCGAGGGTCTTGGCCGACGAGTAGGGGGCTGACTGTGGAATCGATGTAGGCTTGGAAGGCGTCGGAACGTCGTCCGACTTCGGCGTATCCGGTGATGTCGGCGCTGGTGCGGACCTGCAGGATGGCTCTGCCGAGATTTAGCGGGGTGATGTCGAAACCGGTGATCTTCATGAGGGCTTTCCGTGGGTTTAAGGGGTGAATCCACTAATCGGATTTTAGCGCAATGACGGGTTTAGACGAGGGAGATTCCTCGGCTACGCTCGGAATGACATGATTGGTGTGCTCGGAATGACAGAGGGTGCGGCAAGATTGTATGAACCCCCTGCGTCTCGCTACGCTCGTCGCGTCCCCCTTTTGCTGCGCAAAAAGGGGAGGGGCCCTTTGTCTTTCCCTTCTGGGTTCCCGCCTGCGCGGGAATGACGGTGTTCCTAGACGTTTAGTTCGGCTCGGCGGTCTTGGAAGATTGAGGCTAGGTCGGGGTCTTCCATGATGTTGGCTTCGTCTTGGTAGAGGTAGCACTGGGCTTGTCGGTGCTGTTCGAGGCGGTAGCCGGGGGGTTGCTCTTCGTTGCAGATGTCCATGACGTGCGGGCATCGGTCGGCGAATTTGCAGCCGAACATGGTGGAGAAGTCTTCGAATCGCGGTGAGGGTGGTTCGTCGCCCCATTTGTTGTCGGGATCGGGTTGGGGGATCGACTCGATGAGCAGTTGGGTGTACGGGTGTTTCGGCTCTAGGATCACACGCTCTACAGCGCCAGATTCGACGACGGAGCCGCGGTACATGACTAGGATGTTGTCGCTGATCTGGAGGGCGGTAGTCAAGTCGTGGGTGATGTATATGACGGAGATGCCGATTTCGCGGTTTAGGCGACGGATGGAGTCGAGGATGGTGGCGCGTAGTGATGCGTCGACCATCGAGACGGGTTCGTCGGCGAGGATTAGACGTGGTTTGATGAGTAGGGCGCGTGCGACCATGATTCGTTGCCGCTGTCCGCCGCTGAGCTGGTGTGGGAACCGGCCCAGAGTGTCGCCTGGTTGCAGGCCCACCATCGCCAACGCCTCTTCAATCATCGCCGTTTTGGCCTGCTTGGATGTGGCGAGTTTGAAACGGTTGATGGGAGTTTCGAGGACGTGGTCGACTTTGTAGAAGGGGTTGTAAGAGCCGAAAGGGTCTTGGTAAATAGACTGGACTTCCTGTTTGAACTTCCAAGAATCTCCGCGTGACAGTTTGGTGAAATCGTTGCCGCGGTAGTACATCGTGCCGAAAGTGGGGGTGATGGTACCCATGAGCAATCGCGCCAAGGTGGTCTTGCCTGAACCGCTTTCGCCGGCGATGGTCGTGATTTTGGGTTCGTCCTCGTCGATTGAGAGCGACACATCGTCGACCGCGACGATTGGCGGTTTGGTTGAAAGAGCTCCGCCACCGAATGTCCGGGTGACGTGGTCGAGTCGCATAAATTCGCTCAATTTGTTGGCCCCCTTTGTCCTTCGGACATTTCCCCCGCGAGCGGGGGAACCCCGGAGCCGTCATATAGGTGGCAGGCCACGCCGCGGCCGTCGATAGGTAGGAATGCCGGTACTTCTCGGAAACAACGCTCGTGGACGGATGGGCAACGCGGGTTAAAGGAACATCCCGGGGGCAGGTTCAGGAGTGCGGGTTGCATGCCTGGTATGCCGACGAACTGCCGACTGATGTCGAACGAGGGTAGACTCTCGATGAGCAGCTTCGTGTACGGATGCTTGGGGTCTTTGAATACATCTGGCACAGAGCCGACTTCGACGAGTTTTCCGGCGTACATTACGCCGATGGTGTCGGCGAACTGTGCGACCAGACCCATGTCGTGACCTACGAGCAGGACTGCTGCTTCCAGGCCTTCTTGCAACCGTCCGAGGGTCTGCATGATTTGTCTCTGCACGACGACGTCGAGTGCGCTCGTGGGTTCGTCTGCGACGATGATGTTGGGGTCGAGGGAGATTGCGATCGCCATTGCGACGCGCTGCTTCATGCCGCCGCTGAGTTCGTGGGGGTGCAGGCGAGCGACGTTCGGATCGAGTCCGACGCGGATCAGCAGTTCGTGGATACGCTCGTCCAGTTCGGATTTGTTGGGAGGGCTTTCTCCAGGTGGTACGTGGTCCATAATGCCGTCGATGATCTGATCGCCGACACGCATGACGGGGTTCAAGGAGTTCATCGCGCCTTGGGGAACGAGTGCCATTTCGCGCAGTCGGATGGAACGTATCTCTCTCTCCGGCATATCAACAACGTCGCGGCCGTTGAGGTAGATGTGTCCGCCGGCGATGTGTCCCGGTTCGCGGGTCAAGCGCATGATAGCCATTGCAAGGGTGCTCTTTCCGCTGCCGGATTCGCCTACGAGTGCGAATCGTTCGCCTTGCTTCATATTGAACGAGACACCGTCTACTGCCTTTACGGTGCCGCGCGGTGTGCCGTAATAGACCTTGAGGTCCTCGACGCGGAGCGCGAACTCTTCGTTGTCAGACGCAGTGGAAGAGCGCGTTTCTTGTTCGGTAGTGACCATTCTGTAGTTTTGCCGCTGAGGCTTACACCTGTCTACGTAGTCTCGGGTTCGACCATTCGTCCAAACCAGCGGAGATGAGGAACAGGCTGACGAAAATCACTACGATGGCGATGAGGGGGAATAGCCACCACCACCACATTCCGAGTGTGATAGCGCCGTTTTGGATCACCAAATAGAACGCATTACCGAGGCTGGGGGTCAGCAAGTCGCCCAATCCCAATGCCTCTAATCCGATAGAGGCAAGGATTGAACCGGCAACTGATGCGACAAAACTCGCTGTGATGTAGGGGATCAGGTTGGGCATCATTTCGCGGAAGATGATGGCCAGTCCAGACATACCGGACTGTCGTGCGATCTCGACATAAGGTTGCTCTCTCAGGACCAGAACTTGCGATCGTACAGTCCGCGATGAAAAAACCCAGCCGACTGCGGCTAGACCAGCACCGAGTTGCCACCACGCCAATTCAGTGCCGAGTTGAATGCGGATGATTATGAGAATGAGCAGTCCGGGGATCGAAATTCCGACATCGGTCATCAAACGTATCGCGGCATCAGGGAAACCTCGATAATATGCGGCGACGAAAGCAGTGACGGTACCCAAGCCGACCGATAGCAAGCCAGCGATCAATCCGATGCCTAATGTCAGGGGGATTCCCCGCAAGTTGTAAGCGTACATGTCGCGCGAGAGGGTATCGGTTCCCATAGGGAACTGGAACAGATTCGGCTTGTCTTCGGCATCGAATTCCGCGATTTTTTCACACCAAACGCACCAAGAGGGTGGCGAAGCCTTGTATTTGGGAGTTGCACCTCCGCTGCCGTGTTTGTCCAATCTTGGATAGGTGAGCAAACCGGAGATAGTGAAAAGCAACAACCCGCAGAGCATCGCGACTCCTACTATCAGCGACGGATTGCGCCGAGAGTATGTGAAAATCGGCTCGACCCGCTCACTGAAGAATCCTTCGTTGAACGTCGCGGCTTGCGAATCTGGCTGTGGTCCAGCAGCTTCGGTTGTCGCAGTTTGGTCCATTTCAACCTGATGCATAGTTGACCCGCGGGTCAATCAAGGGGTAGACCAGATCGATCACCATAGTGGCGAAGGAGAGCATGATCACGATCGTCATGACGATGCCAGTGATCTGGAAGAAGTCTGAGACCCTTATTGCATAGAACAACGTGTTTCCTAGGCCGGGGTACTGAAACACGATTTCGACGAGTACCGCGCCGGTGAGCAATGTTCCAAAGGAAACGGCCAAGCCGGTTACCTGCGGCAAAAGTGCGTTACGAATTGCATAACGTAAAAAAACGCGAGATCCGCGGAGTCCTTTTGCGTCTGCTTGGACCATGAAGTCGTCGCCCTGAGTGTTTATCATCATTCCACGCATTCCGATCGCCCAAAATCCGATTGCAGACAAAGCGATCGCGGATGCTGGCAATATGGCATGCCGCAACATGTCAAGAATGTAGCTGATGCTCCACTCGGGCAGATTGCCTGGGGTGTATGCACCGAAGAACGGAAGGCTGTACCTGCCAAGCAGGGGCAAATCCTGCCACATTACGGCAAACACGAACATTAGAACCAATCCGAGGATGTATTGAGGGATTGCGGATAGGGTTAGCAACGGCATAAAGGCGTAACTCAACCAGCCGGGGGAACGTGCCCAACCGAGTAGGGCTCCTGCAAGGGTGCCCAAGGTAAACGCCAATACGATGGCCACAGTCATCAGTCCGAGCGACCACAAGATGGAATCGGCGATGATATCGTTCACTGTCCGGGGAAAGTATGCGATCGAGTAACCGAAGTCTAATCGTGTCAGGTCGTACATGTAGTTGATGTACTGTTGCCAGAGCGGCAGGTCCAAACCCAGCCGCGCTGAGTATGCCTTCGCCATCTCGTTCATGCCGGCTTGAATAGAGCCGCCACGCTGGGCTTCAAGGAGGAGTTTTTCTTTTACGGGGTCTTGACCGGTGAAGCGGGGTAGGACGAAGATCACCGTGCCTGCAACCCATACAGTGAGCAAGAAGAGCAAGAATCTCTGAACGATGAAGTTGCCGAGAAATGCGGAGACGAACGTCAAAGCGGCGTTTTGACGTCCAGTCAGCGCGGGGTTTCGCCGCGATCTCGTCTGAGTTGCCAAAGAATCGTCGTCCAAAGTTAGTGAGGATGGCCGAAATGCCGACGGCGATTCACAACGTGAGGTGCCGAACCAACATCTCAAGCGATTGTATCTAGTAAAGACGATATGTGCAAGTTTGGGGGAGTGTGTTCAGTTATGTTCGCTAGAAGGGTCTCTCAAACTTACCTGCCTCCCCTCCGTGCGTAGCCCATGCACTCGCTTCGCTTGCCGTGTCCCTCTTGCCGTGTCCCTCTTGGGTTCGCGTAACGTAAGAGGATGGTTTTGACGGAAAATCGAAGGTAAAAAGAGGTTGACAATTGTTGGTCTAGGGTACAGAATGGGATGTTGATCGTTGTCAGGCGGTTCGGGGTTCGTCGCGCGGTTTGCCGTGCATCTGAAAGCCCGAAATGATTTTCGCTTGACGTGCAGGTTAAAGAGATGAGGAAGATAGAACAATGAATCTCCCCGTTAAATTCGGGCGGTATGGTTTGTTGGCGATTCTTGCAAGCGTGATGGTGCTTGGCGTCGTCATCGCTTGTGGCGAGGAAGAGCCCACAGCCACACCCGTCCCGCCGACCGCGACTGCGGTTCCGCCGACTGCGACTCCGGAGCCAGCTCCAGAGCCGACCGAGGAGCCCGAGCCTGAGGCGATGATGGAAGAGCCAGGCGAGGCCATGGGTATGGTCTTCGATCCGGGCGATGTCGCGGAAGAAGACACTCTGAAGCTGTTCCACGGTGGTTCAGAGGGACGCTTCATCGACCATGAGCTCTGGAATCCCTACGCCATCGGTGCAAACCACCAGCAGGGTCCCAACCTGATTTTCGAGCCGCTGGCATTCTTCTCGGCGTTCGCCGACGAGGAGATCATGTGGCTGGCCGAGGACTACAGCTACAACGACGACTTCACCGAGCTGACCATCAACTGCCGCGAGGGCATTGCTTGGAGCGATGGTTCAGACTTCGACTGCGAAGATGTCGTCTACACCTTGAACACCCTTAAGGAGCTCAAAGAGCAGGTTCGATGGGGTAAAGACATCGATGCGGCGATGGACAACGCTGAACTGGTCGACAAGTACACCGCGAAGGTGAATCTGCTTCGCCCGGATCCGCGCTTCTTCTTCCTGCTGACATACAAGTTCGACATCGGTGTGTACATCGTTCCTGAGCACCACTACAACGGTCGTGACTGGACCACTTTTGGTGACTATGACCGTGAGAAGGGCTGGCCTCTGTCGACGGGTCCGTGGCAGGTGACGACCTCTACCGAGCAGAAGATTTTCGACCGCCGCGACTCTTGGTGGGGCGAAGGTGTCGCCGACTTGGGCGATTACGCGAATCTGCCGGAAGTGAAGCGGATCATCTACATACCTGGGGTTCCGCAGGAACAGCGTGCTCAGGCATTGATCGCCGACCAGATCGACGGTGCTGCGATGACGACTCCGTCGCTCATCGCTGAGACACTTGATCAGAATGAAGACTTGATCACCCACTCAGGTCGTGGCGAGCCTTACGGTTATGTCGACTGGTGGCCGGTATCGATCGCGTTCAACACGAGCGGTAAGTTCGGTCCGTACGACAACCCGGACGTTCGCTGGGCGATCTCGTTCTATCTTGACCGTGCGGAACTGCGTGAGTTGGCATACGACGGTGCGGCGGCCTTCAACCCGCTGACCATGCCGCAGTATCCTCCGTTGCAGCCGTACTTCGACATTGCGACTGAGGTGATGGAAGAGATCGGGCGTTCCACTCTCGACTACGATCCTGACCGCGGTGACGAGTTGATGGAAGGCGCGGGCTTCACGAAGAACGCCGACGGTATGTGGGAAGACTCTGGTGGCAACACGGTCAACTGTGAAATCGTTGGTTTCAACCCATGGGTAGACCTTGGCCCCGCAGTCGCACAGCAGCTAATCAACCACGGGATCAATGCCGACTACGGTCAGCCGACTGACGCTTCCAGCAGAATGGCCGAGGGTAACTTCGAGTGCCTGATGTTCGGCCACGGCGGTTCTGTCCGTGACCCGTACTTCACCATGAAGCTCTACCAGTCATCGTCCGTGAACATTCCGGGCGGTCACCAGGTGAACTTCTATCACTGGGAAAACGAAGAGTGGGACACGTTGACGGACGAGGTTGCGAAGACTTCGCCTGATAACACGGCGGAGATGTACGATCTCTGGCGCCAGGCGGCCACGATTTGGCTGACCGAGTTGCCCGACGTACCGATCCTCGAGTTCTACCACCGCATCATCATGAACACGGCGCGATGGGACAACTGGCCGCAAGGTGATGCTTCCCAAGGTGCTCTTGACGTGACTGGTTACGTGAACGAGGCCTGGTGGCACTTGACCTGGTCGCTGGTCATCCACCAGCTGGAGAAGTCCGGCTAACCAGATTGAGTTGAATCGGTTGCCAGCGCCGTTACGGCTATGGCAACTGGACAACGCAAGTTGATAAGAAGCGGTTGAGTCTGGGAAACTAGGCTTGGCCGCTTCGGCGCGTTGTTGCCTGAACCGCTGATTGTGCTGATCCCGGTTCTAGGCCGGGACGTGTTTTGTGATGGGCTGTGATGTTCGTGGAAATGCGCTACGATAACTTTTGTCCATCTACGCTGAACCAGGTCGGAGTCGGATCATGTCAATCAATGTAAAAACGATCTTCGTCTTAATGTTGGTCTTCGCGGTTGCCGGTTTCGCCATTGGTTGCGGGAGCGCAACTGACGAATCGACGGATGGTGGGGACGGTGAACCCGCTGTCGCAGCCGTGGATGAGAATGCGGTAGTCACTATCGGGGACAGGGCAGAGCTACGCGCTTCTACGAGGCCGAGTAGCGTGTTCACCGTCGATGATTTCATCGAAGCTGGATGGAAGAAGAACAAGGAGTGGCCGCTGGACACTCTTCCGGAGGCGACTGGTGCGTACTTCGGCTTCTACAACCGCAAGGACATTGAGATACGGGTTTACCCATCGCACGATGTAGCCATGGCTGCTGGTAGGGAGTCTGCGGAGATGGCGATCGAGACTGAAAAGCTGTCGGGCAGAGGTGCGGGATTTTCGAGCGTGACTTTGTATGGTGCGTACGTGGTAGCTGGCAACACGGTTATGCTGTGTGAGATCTCGGTTACCGACTGCACTGATCTTTTAGACCAGATCGCGCAATGAAGCGGTTCTTCGAGCATACCCCGCTCTGTTGTCGGTCCTTTGGGCTCGCGCCCCTTTCGTCGCACGAAAGGGGCAGGCGTACTCTGGGGGCTTGGTTTGCGGTTGTTGTGCCAATCGTAGTTGCGGTAGTGTTCGCATGTGGCAGCGATACGTCTGAAGAAGGTGCATCTGATATGGCAGAGGTGATCGATGAGACGGCGATTGCTGCGATCGGTGACCGTCCGGAGATAAGTGCTTGGACGCGACCTAACCGAGAATTTGCCTACGAAGAATTTATTGAAGCTGGTTGGAAGCAGCATCAGATCTATGAGGTCGACACGTTGCCGAACGCTCTTGAGGCACGCTATGGTTTCTACAATCGACGGGATGTTGAGATTCGTCGATATCCGTCGCACGATGCCGCGATGAGTGATGGGACGGCTTCGGCGGAGGAGGCGTTGGGCCGCACGGTTCATGATGGTTCGGGTTTCGCGAGTCGACGTGTGTATGGCGGATATCTGGTTGCTGGGAATCTGGTGATGATGTGTGAGGTTTCTACGGACGACTGCATCGAACTGATCGAGGCGGCGGAATCTGGGGAATAAGTGTCAAGACGTCATTCCGAGGGTGGCGAGGAATCTAATCGTTTTGCGCTGGGGTTGCGGTGTTAGATTCTTCACTCCGCTGCGCTTCGTTCAGAATGACATAGGTCCATTCCCCTGATACCCCGGCATACCCCGCTCGCTACGCTCGCGCCTCTTTCGTCCCAGGAAAGGGGCTAATTACAGCGGCGGCGCACTAACCGTGTCCTGCCACAGATTCGCTAGGGCAGTTGTTCGAGGAGGTTGTCGCAGTTTTCGATGGACTGTTTACTTTCGAGGCCTTCGCACATGAGGATCATGTTGCCGACTACTACGTAGTCCCAGTAGCGAGGGGAGTAGGAGCAGCCTGAGTGTGGGGTATCGGCGTCGCGGCTGCAACGTCGGCGGTCTTTGGCGCCTTCTTCCCAGATGACGTCGTCTCCGATGACAATGGCGTCGTCGCCGGTGACGTGTTCGACGTAGGGTATTCCGTCGTCCAGCAGGGTTTGGTGGTCTGGATAGAAGCGGACTTCGTAGTCGAGGCGGTTGTAGATGATCCGCCAAGCAGCGTCGGCTCCGGGCAGTTCTTCGACATCGTAGTCCTTATTGGCTTTAACGCCTGCGGCTGCCTTGAGGTTGTCGATGGTGTATGTGCCTTCGGTGCTTCGTATTCGAGGGTCGCCGCCGTTTCCTTCTGCCGGCGCGCCTCCGCCGCTGTCGCCAGTGTCTGAACCGCAGGCCGTGGAAGCTGCGATCGCCATTGTGACGGCCAGACAAAGCACTATGGCTAAGGAGTAGATTGAGCGAAATGACGTTGCGTTTCTTGTCATACCGACCTCGGTGCGGATGAGTATCAATTTTGCAGGGCGGCGTATAGTGCTTCGCAGTTTTGCAGAGCGGTTTCAGAGTCCCTGCCTTGGCATAGTAGCACCAAATTGCCGGCGACTACGTAGTCGCCGTATTTTGCGATGTTGCATCTGCCGGAGTGGTGCGAACCGCGGGTGTTTGCGGCGCAAGCGCGTCTTTGAGTCAAGCCTTCATCCCACCGCTGAGTCGCGCTGGCTAGCACTGCGTCTGGTCCCGTCGCCTCGTTAGCGAAATCGACGCCCACGGTTATTGCGGTGCTGTGGTCCGGGTAGAAACGCGCTTCGTACTCCTGACGATCGTAGGGGTCCGGGCCGAAGAAGCCGTAGATGGCACTATCGGCATTCTCCAATCCCTCAACGTCATAGGTCTTATTGAGTTTGAAGTTGGTCAACGATTCGAAATCATGGACTGAGTATTCGCCAATGTCTGCGAGTATTTGGGGTTGACGCTCCGTGGTGGGTCCGCGTTCCTCGGCGACTGGCTCCGGGGTTGGAGTCGAAGGTACTGATGTCGATTTACCTACGATTTCGTAGTCGCCGGCACCAAAAGAATCGTCTGATCCGGCGTTGCCACATGCAAGGAAGAGTAGAGAGGAGGCGATGAGGAGCAACGACAACCCCTTGCGTCTCGCTACGCTTGCCGCGTCCCCCTTTCGCTTCGTAAAAAGGGGAGGTTTATAAAGGTCCTGCGGCTGCGACCTGTTGAGTCTCACTGCGATTGCAGGGCTTCCATCAAAGCGTTGCAGTTGGCGAGGGAGATCTCGGAATTTTTACCTTGGCAGAGCAGCACCATGTTGCCGGCGACGACGTAGTCGCCATACTTGGCGTTGTCGCACTTGCCGGAGTGGTGGGAGCCACGGGTGTTGCCGGAGCATGCACGCCGCTGGACGAGGCCCTCATCCCACCGCTGAATATCTTTGGCGATCACGGCGTCTGGGCCGGTTGCCTCGTTAGCGAAGTCGACGCCGACGGTGATGGCGGTTTCGTGGTCGGGGTAGAAGCGGGCTTCGAACTCCTGACGATCGTAGGGGTCGGGGCCGAAGAAGCCGTATACGGCGTCGGTCGCTTCGTCCAATCCTTCGACCTTGTAGTTCTTGCTCTTCTTGTAGTTGGGGGTGTTTATGAGGTCGTCGACCGTGTATACGGCATCGGTTGAAATTATCTCGACGCCGGGCGGGCCGCTTGAGACATCTTCAACCGCGGCGGCTACACCGCCACCATCGCCGCCCCCGGCATCGCCGTCCTCGACGTTGCTTTCGGCGCTACCGCATGCGATGGCGAAAGCTAGGGAAGCTATCAACATGAACAGCCCGAATTTCCGCAATCCGAGCATCCGTACTCTTTTTAGTGTCATCTCTTCGTGCTCCTGAACATAGGGGGCTACCGCAATCGGGGCTTTGCGATATTTTGACGCATGTGTGTATGTTTCTAAATATGTTATCAAGTCGCGAAGCGAACTTTGCGACGGAGAGCCGACTATCCTTCCGACGAGTCCAAGGCCTTAACGAGTCGGGCGCAGCGTTCTGAACCTTGCTCCGCGTCTCGTCCTTCGCAAAGGGCGATCATGTTGCCGTAGATGACGAAATCTCCGTATCTTGGCGTTGGCGATCCACGGGTATGAACGATCGTTCGACGGTCTCGCAAGCCTTCGGTGTAGCGCGCGAAATCCGGGTCTATGATCGCCTCGTGGCCTGCTCCCTCAATGGCATACGACGTTCCGGCTGAAACGGCTTCATCGTGCGAGGCGTAAAATCTGACTTCGTACTGGACTGGTGTTCCGTCGATCTTCCAGAAGAACAGGGAAACTCCGGTTGCGGAAGGTAACCTCTCCGTCTTATAGTCCTTCGAGTGCTTTAAGCCTGTTGCCTCAAAGTCATCGATTGTGAATATGCGATCGGAAGGCTTGACGAGTTGGGATTGTGGACTTGCATTCTCGAGTTCGGCTAGCTCTTCGGTTGCTGGTTGACTGCCACATGCGAGGAACATCACTGCGATTGCGAGCAAGACGATTAAAGCAGTTGCTGATCTCATCGATTGTCGAGCGCTTCTGTCAGTGCTGAGCAGCGATCCCATCCTTCAGCATCGTCGCGGCCTTCGCATAGGACGACCATGTTTGCGTATATGGCGTAGGTGCCGTATCTGGGCCTTGGTGTGCCCCGGAAGTCGAATACTGTTCGGCGATCTCTAACACCTTCTTTGTATACCGCGTCATCGGCGTCGAGGATTGCGTCTTCACCGCTGCCTTCTTCGGCGGGTTCAGGTCCGAGTTCTGTGGCGGCGGCGTGGGATTCGTAGAACCGGGCTTCGTATTGGATGGGGACATCGTCGATACGCCAGAAGAAGACGCGGTTGGAGACGGCTCCGGGAAGGTCTGAAACGTCGTACTTCTTGCCGGACTTCAGACCCAGCGAGAGCAGGTCGTCACTTGAGAGGGTGATGTCACGGTCGAAAATCCTGGTTTCGGATTCACCCTCTGAAGTGTCGGAATCACCAGCGCCACCCGCGTCTCCATCGCTGGATCCGCAACCTATCGCCAACGCTGCTAGTAGCAGAGTGGCGAAAGCGAGGGCTTTGAACATGCCGATCAATTGTCCGTCGTTGTGGTTCCGATCTTTATCGATTATCAAGCGCATCGATCAAAGCTGAACAGCGGTTCCACCCTTCGACATCGTCATTTCCCTCGCACAGAACGACCATGTTGCCGTAGATCGCGTACGCGCCGTACTTGGGTCCCAGCGATGAGTTCGGGTAGTCAAAAACCTTCCTGCGATCTCGTATCCCTTCTTTGTAGACCGCTTCATCTTCATCGATGATAGCGTCTTCGCCGCTTCCTTCTTCTGCAGGGGCGGTGCCGAGAGTCACCGCGTCATCGTGTGAGCCGTAGAACCGGGCTTCGTACTCCACTGCGACATTGTTGACCCGCCAGTAAAGCAACCCGGCTTCGATGCCGCCAGGCAATGTCTCAACGTCATACTCCTTGCCTGACTTCATACCGAGTCCAACGAGGTCGTCTATCGCCAGCAACTCGTCTCGTGCGACCACCCGGCTGTCAGTTTCGGTGATTTCGACGGATTCCGCCTCACCGCCATCGTCAGAGCCGCAGCCAACAAAGAAGATCGCCAAGACAAGCGGCAATAACAGAACGCGTTTCATCATTTTGGTTACTGTCCTGCCGCCTCATCTAACGCGGTCGCCAACTCTTCGCACCGCTCCAGCGCTTGATCGCCGGCTGCTCCGGCGCATAGCATCACGATATTTCCGTAAATGGCATACCCGCCGTAACGAGGGCCAGTGCCGCTACGGGCACCGCCGCCGATACCGGAGCCGACGATCATGCGTCGGTCTTTGACGCCTTCTTTGTAGGTTGCATCGTCCTCATCGAGGACTGCATCGGCACCGGAGCCTTCTTCCGCCAAGTCAGTGCCGAGTTCGACCGCATCGGCGTGAGTAGCGTAGAAGCGTACTTCGTAGTCGATGGGGTCGCCGGATGCGATGCGCCAGAATCCGAATATCGCCTCGCTCGCTCCCGGCAGTCCTTCGAGATCGTAGCTGCGCGCTTTTTTGAAGCCGATCGCGTTTAGATCATCAGGCTCAAACGTCGTCTCGATGTCCATGACCTGCTGGAATCCCTGTTCGGCGGTACTGTCTCCAGCATTGTCGGCGGAGCCGCAGGCGATCAATAGCGCGGACGCGAACATGGCTCCTAAAACTGCGGAGGTGAGGCGGAATCTGTAGCTGACGATGTGCATCTTTTGGCTTGGATTTTGTCTGTGTGAATGATAACCAATATCGGCGATTGTGGATATATAGACTTTAGTTGTGGGGCTGTAGCTCAGTGGGAGAGCGCCTGCTTTGCAAGCAGGAAGTCACGGGTTCGAATCCCGTCAGCTCCACCAGACTTGATGAAATCAAGAACCTTCAGATTGACGTTTACATTGGCGGGCGTCTAGATGCTCCTAATGGGCGGGCACGTGGTTGAGGCTAGGCGGCATGATGTCGGCGAGGCGTTCACGTCGTGCGTTTAGGTCCGCATTGGTTTCTGACCATGCGGCATAATACCTGCGGCGGACGTCTCGGCACTCAACCAGCAAGTCTCGCCCATTCAGACGAGTCGCGCCGCCGTCAAGGGCTGCTTCCGGAGATTCGCAGGCCCAGTCCCAATAGGGATTGGCCAAAGATCAGCGAAAAACCACCATTGATTTGGTGCTCCGGCAGCCTCTCATCCGTCTTGTCGTTGACCCGCCTCGACTGGCCTTCGCCATGGCTCGCAACGGGTCAGATCTATGCGTCCGATACCGCGGTAATAGGGATGCAGTCCGCATAGCTCTGGTTTTCGTCGCAGGCATGGATCTTCGATTCATGGCGCTTGTTGTCGATGGCTGGCCGAGTTGTGTCAGGGGGTGTTCGACATTAACCGCTCTATGTCTTCGCCTCGCGTCCCTGCGCGAACATCCATAGAAAGCGATCGATCGGTGCATCACAGGTCGGCGTGGAAGCCGTGCTTCCCCGCCCGCACTCGTATTCGTAGTGCATTATGCGGCACCGTCGGCGCTGGTGCCTACGCTTCAGGTGCCGGGCAGTATTGGAGCCGGAGTCTGGCGAGGTCGTGGTCGTCTACGTCGCGGAGGGCGGCGGGGATGCAGCCGGTGAGGGTGTTGCCGTTGAGCCGAAGGATCTCGAGGTTGGACAGGCTGCCCAGCTGGGTCGGGATGGTGCCCGTCAGAGCGTTGTTTCGGAGGTACAGCGACTCCAGCTTGGACAGCTTGCCGAGTTGCGTCGGGACGGAGCCGGTCAGTCCGTTGCCGGAGAGGTCCAGAAGCTCCAGCGCGGCCAGTTTCCCGAGTTGCGTCGGAATGGAGCCGGTCAGCTGGTTGTCGTTGAGGAAGAGGTCCCGCAACGCGGTCAGATCTCCGAGCTGCGTCGGGACGGATCCGGTCAACTGGTTGCCGGAGAGGGAGAGGTCTTGCAGGTTGGCCAGGCTTCCCAGCTGCGTGGGTATACCGCCGGTCAGTCGGTTGCTGTCGAGGTTCAGGAATCGGAGGTTGGACAGGGAGCCGAGCTGCGTCGGAATAGTGCTGCTCAACTGGTTGTCGCCGAGGAAGAGGTCGCGGAGGTTGGACAGGCTGCCCAGCTCCGTCGGTATCGAGCCGCTCAACCGGTTGCCGTAGAGCCGCAGGTCCGTCAGGGCGGACAGACTTCCAAACTCCGAAGGGATGGGGCCGGTCAGTTGGTTCTCGTAGAGGTGCAGGATCTGCAGACCGGTCAGTTCCGCCAACTCCGACGGAATCGTCCCGTCGAGGCTTTTCTCTGTCAGCATGATCTCGGCGACGCGGCTGGGCTTTCCCTTCACCGTCACACCGTCCCAGCTGGCGATCGCGGTGTCCGCGCTCCAGTTCAGCGTCGCCGTGCCCCTGAGCGTGTCCTTGGACGCCAGCAGCGCCTTGCAGTCGCGGAGCAGGCCGGCCTGGTCGGACTTCGCGAGTCCGCAGAGCGGCGGGGGCGAAACCGGGGTGGGAACGCCGGGGGCGTAGGCGCCTACCTCGGTGTAGTACTGGCGCAGCTGGTTTGCGTTGCTGACCAGCTTGGGCAGGTTGGCGTCTGAGCCGATGCGGCCCCCGTACTCGGCGACGCGCGCTTGGTGGGCCGTCGTCACTGCTTGGGTGAAGGCAGGAAGGGCCATCTCGAGCTTGGAGCGGTGGGTCTGGTACTCATCGGGCCTGGTGCTCGCCCAGATATCCCTGCGGGGATGGATGGCGATCGCGGTGCCGCCATCAGTCTGCTGAATGTCCCAATATCCCATGAACCGCCAAACCTCGGATGAAATAGCGACTGGTGGCCCGAGGAAAATCACATGCTCCCGGCCAGGGAAAAAGCCGTTGATAGCAGTCTCGAATTGGTGCTTCACCTCCTCAATCACATCTTCCTCTGTTTGACCATCCTGTGCAGACGAGGCGTACTCACCGTCGAAGTATGCGTACCTGAATACCATGACGGTCAAAGTGGACGGTCCGCTCCCTACCACATATGCATTTGCACGAATATCAACATAGCACTTGAATGAGCGAGAGTTGGCCGTGTACACGAACTCATCCATTAGATAAGCCAGCGGCCGGAAGCGGTCACCGGCGGTGCAGCGTGCCGTGCCAGGGAGATAAGTGCCACGCAGCACTAGGTGAGTCACCCAGGCAGGGAACAGAGGATCGTCGTCTAGCATCTCGCGGATGCTCGCGGGTTCATCACCCAACAGAGGGATGTAATTTGCTCCGCCCATCTCGAACGGCGGTGCGTCTGGATCGCACGGGTCAACGGTGGTTCCGGAAACGGGCGTGCAGGGAGGCGTCACCTGGGTTAGGTCATTAAGCACAGATGTGTTTATCTCGGTCTTCGTCGAGACTGGCGTAGGCGTTGGAGCCGAAACGGAGACCTGAGTTGGCTTAATGGTCAGAGTAGACCCGGAGATCAATGGCGGCGTAGTTGTAGGTGTCAGCGGGGGTGCCGGTTGCTCATCTTCGCAGGAAACTAACACAAGCATAGGCACAGCGAGCCAGACAGCGGACATCGCGATACGGGATACGATACGGGAAAGCATGTTCTTCCTTACCTTGACTGATAGAGTGCCATCAAGGCGACAATGTCGTAAGCCTGCGGCTCACAGTCTCTGTCGCGATCGTCGTAGCTCATGACTGAGTGTTCCGTATTAATGGGGTGACGGTTGATGCGTGGCTAGGATTGTGCACGGTTCCTGTTGGATTGCGTTGATCGGACAATCTTCGTGCAAGGTGTCGCGGCCGACCTAGCTAGGGAACAGCCCACGCGTTTGCCTTTCGCGCCGTCAAACTGCCGGTAATGGGAGGGTGTCATTGGTGCGGAATTGCCAGTCGCGTATGCGAGCCGCCAAGATTCGCACACGGTCACGATGAGTGAGGTCGTCGAACAGGTTGGTATGTTCCCACGGATCGTTCGTAAGATCAAACAATTCGCACTGATCACCTGGCGACAAATTGAGTTTCCACCGACGTACACTCCCATCCGGCAATCGTTCCCCTGTGACGATTGACCTCCAAGGCACGCCTGCCATGATGTGAACATTCTCGTCACCGAGATGAACCGTCGGCGGCTCGCCATGCCACTGCATGAAAACATCATCCTCATCGAGCGTGGCGTCACCGCGCAGCGCCCCCGCACGGGATGCGCCTTCGAGATGCGACGGCATCTCCTGCCCCAACATGTCGAGAATGGTCGGGACGAGATCCACGTGTCCGAATTGACCGCTTAACCGGCGCTCCTCCGTCGAAATCCACGGCACGTGAAACAGGAGTGGCACCCGCGCAACTTCGTCATAAAAGGCCCGTTTCCCGTGCATTCCGCGGTCGCCTAGCGAATCCCCATGGTCCGTCGTGAACACCACCATCGTGTCGTCGGATTGGCCCGTTTCGTCGAGTGCGCGAAGAACCTTGGCTACACCCCTGTCCATCAGGGTCACGTTGCCATAGTAACGGGCGCGCAGCATGCGCCAGTCCTGCTCCGATCTGGGTTCGGCTTTACCATCCATGTAGTAATCAGCTCGCAGGCGGCTGAAGAGCGAAAAGTTATCGTCCGGTTTACGGAGGAAGTTGGGTCCGACAGGCAAGGATGCCGGGTCGTAGAGGTCATTCAACGGACCGTTATACGGAGGATGCGGCTCGAACATCATGACGTAAAGGATGAACGGCCTGTCCGTGTCCCACTGTTCGCTAATGAAATCTGCGGCGCGGTCGCCAAGGAATGTCGCCATGGCGTCCTCTTCGGGCAGGAAACCGCGCTGGCGCTGAGTGAACGATTTGTGCCCCTCGTAGTCTCCTTCAGGAACATGGCCCTTCGATTCCAAGAATCTGTAGTAGTCGGATTTTCTGAACCGATGCTCCTTATCGTGGTAGTTCGGATAGTCGTTGTCGTGCGCATCTTCGACAGATACCCAGCGTTCGAAACCGTGTTGACGTGACAGATCATCGCCCAAGTGCCATTTACCAAAATAGGCGCAGAGATAGTCGTCGGAAATCATCTCGGCGATGGTCTAAACATCTGGCTTGAGATTGCTGTTGGCGCGATGTGGTTGCGAATTCTTGATCACCCCCGCCGAGTGGTGGTAAAGGCCGGTCATCATGGTGGCTCGGGATGGCGAGCAGACTGGCTGAGCGATGTAAGCGTTTTCAAAGATGAAACTGCGTGCCGACAGTTCATTGAGATTGGGCGTCTGAATCCAATGGTTGCCGTACGCAGCCATAGTATCGGTGCGCTGTTGATCGGTGCAAATGAAGACGAGGTTTTTGCATTGAGGCATGTGCTTGATCCTTTCCCGCACCAGAACGCGAAAAACCGCGTTCGGTCATAGAAACTATTCGCGCGATTTGCGTTAATTGGCGCGTCAAATCGATCGGATCAGTATACATTTATGACGAAAATCGATTGATTTGACGTGTATAGTGTCAGAAAACGTTCGTATTTTGGCATTGCACACACTGCTTCAGTCGGATTCCCAGAACTAGGACCAACCGAGTCGCTGTGTCACTCGTTGAAATTAGGAAGGAAATCCTTTACATGATCAAGTCGAAACCCATCCGGAGATTCAGGCCGTGGTCCATCGCACTCGTGGCTGCTTTGGCCACCGTCATCGCGTGCGGAGGCGAAACGGTGGTAGAGACCGTTGTGGTCGAAAGAGAAGTGACCCGAGTCGAGAAGGTTGTAGAGACCGTCGTCGTTGAGAAAGAGGTCCAAGTCGCTGGCGAGACCGTCATCCAGACTGTCGTCGTCGAGAAGGAGGTGCAGGTAGCCGGTGAGACCGTCATCCAGACTGTGGTCGTTGAGAAGGAGGTCCAGGTCGCGGGTGAGACCGTCGTCCAGACCGTGGTCGTCGAAAGGGAGGTCGTCGTCGAAGTCGAGAAGGAGGTCCCAGTAGAGGTTGAACGACAGGTGATTGCCACCGCGACTCCGCGCCCTGCCGGCGAAGAAGTGGCGCCGTCAGGCGAGGCCAGAGACCTTGTGTTGGGCGTGAATCTGATACCTCCACCGATATTCGTCCCGTCCTACATGAACTTCCAAGTCGAGACTTTTCAGGCCATGGGCATGTTTGAAGGGCTGCTCCATGCGGCTCACGTCGATCCCCCGCTGGTCAACCGCGATTACAGCCTGTACAACGAAGGGATCGCACAATCTTGGGACTTGGCAGAAGACCTGAGCTCGCTGACCTTCCGTCTTCGCGATGACGCGATGTTCCACAAAGGTTGGGGGCAGGTAACGGCCGAAGACGTCGTTTGGAGCTTCGAGAGCGTGATGAGCGAAGGTACGCGCTCCACACGTGGGCCGCAGATTAGGGAATGGGTAGCTTGGAATTCGACCGAAGATTCCGGTTGGAACGTCGTCGATGATCAGACTGTTCGCCTTGAACTCCAAGACCTCCTGCCCACATGGGCTTCGGCGCTAAGCAACGTCGGCGGCGGTACGCCTGTGATCGTGTCCAAAAGGCTCTACGACGAGCGAGGCGAGAACTCTGCGCTGACGACGTCAGTTGGTACCGGACCGCTCGATGCCGTGGAGTGGGTCTCGGACGATCACATACAGGCGGAACCCTTCGAAGAACATTATCGGATTGTGCCAACGGTGAATTCAGTGCGCTGGGTATTGATGCCTGAACCGGCGACGCAGATCGCGGCGTTCAGAGTGGGCGAGATTCACATGGCGCCGATGGCACCCAGATTTGCGGTGCCGGCATTGGAAGCTGTTGCGGATTCATGGGCCAGGGAAGTAGGGGCGGGTAACCCGCAAACAGTACTGTTCGCCGGTAACTTCTGGTCAACGACACATCCGGACACCGGGGAGACCGAAGATACACACGGTCCGATCAACGTACGAGAAGGATTCCTGCCTGACGACGATCACCCCTGGATCGGCGACCCGAGCGACGAAGCCTCGATGGAAGAGGCAAGGAAGTACCGATGGGCGCTGGCAATGGCGGTTGATCGCGAGCAGCTACTAAGAGACGCGCAAGGCGGATTTGGCTGGGCTGCATACACCCGGATAGATGTTCACCCCGGGAACGAACTGTGGAAAGATGACTGGTTTATTCCTTACGATCTAGACCTCGCCAAGCAGTACATCGCCGAGTCGAGGACTGGCGAGTGCGGAAGCTTCACGATGCACATCGCGAATGATCGTGCAATGAACTTCGACGTTGGTCAGGCGATCGGCCAGTTCTGGCGCGCCCTCGACTGCGAGGTCGAGTTCGATCAGACCGGCTATCGAACGGCACGCCCTAGACTAGTAAACCGTCAGAAGCAGATTCCTTGGATGCAAACGATCGGACGTGGGTTCTTGCCTGACGCAAGGATCTGTTGCGGGTGGCCTTCTGCGGGTTATAACGAAGGGATGGAATGGCCCGACGAGATCTACAAGAAAGCGCTCGAGAACCTGGATCTCATGAACACGACGTACGACCAGCGTGTCCAGAACAACATCGAGATCCAGGACTGGTTCACTCATTGGATGCTGGTGTCGCCTTACACCATCCTCCCCACGATTGTGGTCATTAGACCCGAGGTCGCGGATTGGACTCCATACGGCACAACCGGGCCACTGGTCAACAACCTCGCCAGCGTCGTCATGCGGTAGCTTCAAGCGAGACCGGCCGTTACTTTAGTGTGAGCGATCGCTCGTCCCCCAAAACGCGGGATCCAGGCCGAAGCGATCGCTCCGCAACGTAATTGGAGTACGGAGAACATAGTTGAAACGGTTCCTCGCAAAGCGACTGATCGCGTCGATTGTCATCATGTGGTTCGCCACGGTGCTCGTGTTCAGTCTGTCTCGGGCTGCGGGGGATCCAACGTTCCTTTTCATCAGCGAGTACACAACCGACGAGGTGATCACCGAGTGGCGCAAGGAGTTTGGACTCGATCGACCATACCCGGTCCAATACCTCACGTGGTTATGGACGGCCGTCCAAGGCGACTTCGGAGCCTCCTTGAACGAAGCGCGCCCCTCGATTGATGTCGTAGTTCAAAAGGTTCCGGCAACTCTCCAGTTAGCAGGCGTGTCGTTCGCGTTTGCTATCGCAGTCGGGATCCCAATTGGGACTCTTTCGGCGGTCCGAAGGGGGTCATGGTGGGATCTGATTGGAAGGGTGATCGCTTTGATTGGCCAGGCGACGCCGAATTTCTGGATGGGGATCATGCTCGTACTGCTCTTTTCGGTTCAATTTGAACTGTTGCCCACTTCTGGTCGCGGTGGCATGGATCACTACGTGTTGCCGGCCATAACACTTGGTTCCGGATCCGCCGCCGGTTTGGTCAGACTGACACGCTCTGCGATGCTGGAAATGCTCGATTCGGAGTTCGTGAAGTTCGCCCGAGCCAAAGGGGTATCCGGGGAGACGGTGGTGTGGAAGCACGCGTTCCGAAACTCGTTAATCGTGCCAAT
>DAOUJE010000026.1:0-36362 GCA_034423055.1 Dehalococcoidia bacterium
TAGTTACTCTATTGTAGTGCCAACGACTCGCCTCGTCAACAATCGCGCTTAACGCGCCGCAAAGTCCAAGACACAATCCCACCGCCAGTCACAAACGCTACGAAATTCGCAACAACCTAACCCAAACTCAACTAAACCCTCGACATCTCCCGCTGCATCTGCGCCAAACCCATGGGGCCGAGCTCCAAAGCCTGGTTGTGCCAGTCCTTCAAATCGAACGAAGCCCCTTGCTCATCTTTCGATCGTTGACGCGCTTCCAGCCACACGCGCTCGCCGACTTTGTACGAGATCGCCTGTCCAGGAATGCCTAGATACCGGTCGATCTCGCTGGCAACAAAATCGGGCGGAAAGTGCACACGGTCCCGCATGAACTCCAAAGCTAGATCCGGCGTCCAAATCGCACCAGGATGGAATTCCGAGTCTTGTGGAATCTGCTTCTCCAAGTGCATCCCAATATCGATGATCACTCGAACCGACCGCAACGCTTGAGCATCGAGCATCCCCATGTAGTAATCCGGGTTTTCCAGGTATCCAAGCTCGTGCATCAGCCGCTCCGCATATAGCGCCCAACCTTCGGCATAGCCCGAAGTTCCAGCCAGCAAACGCTGATAGCGCGACAACTGATCCGACAGCGTCATCGTCGTCGCAATCTGGAAGTGGTGTCCGGGTACGCCCTCGTGATACGCAATCGAGACCTCTCGCCAGAGTGGGAACGATGTCTTGCCGCCAGTCGGATACCAAGTCCTGCCCGGCCTCGAAAAGTCCTCGGATGGGCCCGTGTAATACATCGCCAACGCACCACCCGGAGGAGCGATCATCGCCTCGATCTGCCTAACGTCATCCGCAATGTCGAAATGCGTTCCATCCATGTCCGCAATCGTCGAGTCCTGCAGGTCCTGCATCCACTCCTGAAATTCATCGACTCCATCAATCGCCCTATCTGGATCACTCTCCAAAACCTCCACAGCTTCATCGATACTCGATCCCGGCTTGATCTGTTCAGCCGCCTTCTGCATCTCCGATCGCACCCATCGCAACTGCTCCCAGCCCCATTCATACGTGTCGTCAAGATTGAGGTTGATGCCGTTATACGACCTTGAAGTCACCGAATAATGCTCACGCCCCACAGCATCTCGCTCGCGGGCGCGCCGCATGTAGCGTCTTCGCAAATAATCGGCAAATTCCGAATACCCTGTATTCGCCACAGTCGCCGCTTCCGACAATCGCTTCGCCAAAGCATCATCTACACCGTCCGATCCCGCTCCAACTTCCGCGATCCCATCGAAGAATGGCGTCGCGTCGCCTTTGCCCAACCAAGTGTCAATCTGCTCGATACAACCCGCCGTCTGGCGCTTCGAAGTCGTTTTTCCTTGATCGATTCCTTCAGCCAGCGTCACTCTGTACGACGCCAACGAATCGCCAATCCCCTCCATCCTTGATGCGATGTTCTCCCAGTCCTCGGTCGTCGACTTCGGCATCAGATCGAAGATCTGCCGCAACGACTGCACCGGCGAGTGAAGGATGTTCATTCCTGAATAGTGCAACCCCAATTCGTGCTGATCGATCGACCAAGTCATCTCCTCTTGCACCGTCTCGCTGCACCTTCGTTCTCGGACCGATTCGGACCGTTCCCCTTGGATGCGTCGAAGAACGTCCTTCTCCGCAGCGTTTGAACGCGCCGACGCCTCCGGCGAAAAATCCGGCATCAGATGGTCGTATCCCGACACTCCAAGATACGTCGCAACAATCGGATTCAGTTCCGCCAGCGTTTCGACGTAACCATCGGCAATTTCAAAAATCTTCGACAATTTGGTTGCTCCTCAGTGACTATCGGCCATCCGGTACCTGAAACCACCCAAACGAAACTCGCCATCACTTATCGCAAACGTCTCCCCCGACCCACGATTGCCAACCACCTTAAATTCGCCGCCAGAAATCTTGCGAGCACTTGCTGGCGCATGCAACAGATACGGCGAAGCCTTGTGCCCACCCATATGCAGTTCGTCGTCAGAAACCGCGGTCAAACGCATCCAGAAACCCGGCTCCGTAAAGTAAACGCCCTCGAACTCCCTCAACCCAGAATCCACATCCGACCGGGGAATTTCGTGCTGGATTTCAGCGGTCGCCGATGGCATCTCATCCCAATCGTCAATCACAGCATCAAGCAAGGTTTGAGCCAACGAGACCGAAACCGGGTTGGGCCAGAGACTCGTCAACACGATCACCCCAGTCTGAAACGGAGCGTGGAACATCGTCTGGGTGCCAAAACCGTGAATACCGCCGCCGTGCCCATGGTAGACGCGCCCACCCGACCGAGTCGCACGCCATCCGACACATTGCCCAAGCGTCCAATCAGCGTCAAGATAAGCAGGATGCAACATCTCCCGTCGCGTCCGATCCCCAAACAACCTGACCCCCAAACCCGAATCGGTGCGCATAATGTGCGCCAACCATTTCGCGAGGTCGTTAACATTCGTCATCAACTGGCCCGCCGCGGCAACGCCATTCAAATCGCAATACGGCGCAACCCGCAGTCCGTCCGACTCGGGTGACGGTTGACTATATCCAACCACCCGGTTCTGTTGAGATACCGAACCATTGTCGAAAGTTGTCTCGGTCATTCCCAACGGAGCGAAAATCTCCGTTGCGGCGAAACGCTCGTACTCCTGACCTGACAACCTGCTCACCACCTCCCCTAGAAATCCGTACGCCATGTTCGAGTATTTCCATGCGCTGTCAGGTGGGATGACCATCTGCACTTCATCGATCCGATCCAGCATCATATGCATGTCTGGGAACGACGGGCCATCCCAATCTGTCGCGGGATGTTCAGTCGTGAGCCCCGAGCGGTGCGCAGTCATCCGTCGCAACGTCACATCCTCGAGGTCGCCCTCGATACCCGCAGCCGAGGTGAACTCCGGGATATAAAGCAAAAGCGGGTCATCCAACGACAGCATCGAAGCCTCTTGCAACATCATCAACGACGTCGCGGTCACTGTCTTCGTATTAGAAGCTACACGGAAGACGCTATGCTCATCCGGTGCCGCGCCGTTGCCAATCTCCGTTTCACCGAACCCTTGAAACCAAGCCAACTCCGACCCACACACTATGCCCGCGGCAATCCCCGGGATCCCGTGCGCCAACCTGACTTCCTCAACATAATCAGCCCACATCTGGATCTTGTCATTGGCTTCCGGAGACGACATCTCTACCCAATCGAGTTCAGCGGTTTAACATCACCAACACTGAATAGTAAATCGAACATCTCAACCCACCGAAGCCATGAAGATTTCTGAAGCCAAGATCGACGTCATCGAGTTCGAGGTCCCCCACATCACCGTCAACGATGCCCGCGGAGGCATGGGAGGCAAATTGACTGCCGGCGTTTTACGGCTCATCACAGATACAGGCATACAAGGCAACGCCCATATCGGCGACCGAGGAGGAGGAGGAGCAACAACTATCCGTTCTTTCGAATCCGTTTTTGCAGGCCGATTGGTGGGCATGAACATCGCCGATCGCGAATGGCTCTGGAGCCAATTTCCTCGGCTGTCCGGACACGCGCTTTGGTCACACGTTGACGTAGCGATGTGGGATGCCGCGGGCAAGGCAGCTGGAATTCCCGTCCACGAGATGCTCGGAACGGCACGACGTGAAACCGAGGTGTACGCCACATATCCACCTCGCAATTCGACCGTTGCGGGATACGTGGCAGAAGCAGCAGAACTGGTTGAGCAAGGTTTTCGCGCTTACAAGATCCACCCCGGTGCAATGCCTGCCGATCAAGTTATCGAGATGGTCGGTGCCGTTCGGCGTGAAGTCGGCGATCAAATGAAATTGATGCTCGACCCAAACAACGGTTACGACCTCCGCTCGGCCCTCAAGATCGGGCACGCCTTAGATGAAAACGCCTTCCACTGGTTTGAAGACCCCGTCCCATGGGACGACTGGCGCGCCATCCGTGTCCTTTCTGAAGAACTCTACACGCCCCTGAACATGAGCGATTCTGCCCAGTTCCTCTTCCACGAAGCCGCTCGAGTTCTCGAACAGGGCTGGCCGCCCACCATTCGAGGTACGGCCCGCAAAATCGGTATCACCGGGCTAAAGAAACAGTGCGGCATGGCCGAGGGATTCAACGTCAATTGCGAGGTCGGCACCGCAGGCAACTCCCTCATGAACGCCGCAAACCTGAACGTCATCATGTCGGTATTGAACTGTGACTTCTACGAATACTGGAGTCCATTGGAAGCGCAGCAATTCGGACTAACGCAGGAGATCCTAGTCAACGACAACTGCGTTCTCACCGCACCTGAGTCGCCTGGCCTTGGTTTTGAGATCGACGAGGAATTCGTCTCGCATCACCTAGTGTCAACAATCGATTTGTAAGCGTCCACCTGAAGCGATTTGAACGATAATTGCACGAAACATCCTTACACCGTTCCTCGTCCCCGCCGTGAAACGCGACGGACTAAGGCAAGCAGCAAGGTCAGATTCAGATGATGGACTACAGCAGTGGCGAGCAGATTCTCGAAAGCCTAGGAGTAACGCCGATAATCAACGCCGCGGGGCCCGTCACGCGATTTTCGGGCACAAGACCACGTCCTGAGGCCATGCGGGCGATGATGGCGATGGTTGATCCTTTCGTGGAACTACCCGAACTCATTGATGCAGCCGGAAAACGGATCGCAGAGATCATTGGAGTCCCTGCTGCCACCATAACCAGCGGCGCATCTGGAGGATTGACGGTTCAAACGGCGGCGGCGATGGCCAAAGACGATCCCGAGAAAATCTTCCAACTGCCGATCTCGGATGACATCCCGAACGAGCTGATCATCCAACGGAACCACAGATTCGGATACGACCATCTGTATCTGACGCCGGGTGCCCGCTTCGTGGAGGTCGGTAATCAAGAAGGCTGCACCGCGGAGGAAGTCGAAGAAGCTATCACCGACAAAACTGCCGCCATCATCCATCTCGAATCACCCTACAGCGGCGACAATGTCCTACCAGTCGAGACGCTCGTCGACATCGCGCATCGCAATGGTTTGCCACTCATGACCGACGCCGCGTCCCGCCTGCCACCGCGTGCGAACCTGACCAAATTCGTCGAGGCCGGTTCCGATCTGGTCTCGTTCTCGGGAGGAAAAGGTATCCGTGGACCGCAGGCTACCGGATTACTTCTCGGCAGCGAGGAGTGGATCGAATACGCCAAGTTGAACAATGCGCCGAACGCCACCGTCGCACGAGCGCAAAAAGTCTCCAAGGAATCGATCGCTGGTATCTTGGCAGCGGTGGAGATGTTCGTCAACGAAGACGAGGACGAGGAAAATCGTCGCTACACGAGGCTGATGCAATCGGTTGTAGACCAGGTCATCGAGATCCCCGGTGTCGACGCCGAAGTAGTCCACGACTACAACCACTACATTCCTCATGCAGTCTTGAGGCTCAACGATTCTTGGCGCGGTCCGCCCAAGAGCGTCATCGGCGAGAGGATGTTGGAAGGCCCAGACCGCGTAGTAATTTTGACGTTCCTCGAGGAGGTCCCAGACTTCTGGGTAGACCCGCTGAACCTCTCCGACGAGGAGGTTCAAAAAGTCACCGACAAATTGAGGCGAGTACTGTTGGACGCTTCAAACGAGGGTTAATCTGCATGGATGGACAGGATAGACAGGATTTGCGCGATGTCGGAGTGCGATGTGCTTGACATTCACACCGTGATGAAGAGGCTTGCCGAAAAGCGGCCCATATTCCATTCCGAGGCAGATTTTCAGTTCGCATTGGCTTGGCAAATCCGAGAATTGGTCTCCGACAGCAAAATCCGCCTCGAATTCAGCCCCTTCCCGGACGAATCGAAAAGGATGGACCTAGATATCTGGGTTCCATCCGAGCGTTCTGCAATAGAGGTCAAATATCCGAAAGATCACCTAGACGTTACTGTGAATGGCGAAAGATTCTTGCTCAAGCAAGGTGCAGATGATATAGCACGGTACGATTTCGTCAGGGATATCGCGAGAATGGAGAAGGTCGTCGCCGAGCGGGAAGATGCGGATCATGGTATCGCCGTATTGCTGACAAACTGGAGAGCCTTGTGGAATCCCCCTGCTCAAAATCGAAAAGTACCAAATGATGCTGAGTTCCGCTTACACGAAGGAAGAGTATTAATCGGCGAGTTGCATTGGACAAACAAACCTCAAGGTGCAGAACGGAAATCTCCAATCTTGCTGAACGGTTCGTACGAAATGCGATGGCATGATTACCGCGACCGAAAATTAGGCAAAAACTCCCACTTCCGCTACCTAGCCGTCGAAATTGGCAATTGAGATGACATGAGACACCGCCAACGTCAGGAGATACAAAGATGACTTCTAAACTCCAAGGCAGACACGCCTTCTTGCAGACTCTCCAATCCGAAGGAGTGCGTTACATCTTCGGCAATCCCGGCACTAGTGAAGCCCCGATGATGAGCGTCATCCACGAGTATCCCGATCTCGAATATGTGATGGTGGTGCAAGAAGGTGTCGCCGTCGGAATGGCGGAAGGATACGCCCGAGCGACCGGCGAAGTCGGTTTCGTGAGTCTCCACATCGATAACGGGCTCGCCAACGGTTTCAGCCTGATGGTCGACCAAAACCGCACCGGGTCCCCCGTCGTCATCACCGCGGGAAACAAGGACATCCGACACATGGCGGCAGGCAGGAGCGACCTTGCGGATATGGCTGCGCCGTTCGCGAAATGGAGCGCGGAGATTTCGCATCCCGAGCAGGTTCCGTCAGTGATGCGCCGCGCTTTCCAAGAGGCTAGGACTCCCCCGACCGGACCCGTCTTCGTGGCGGTATCCACCAACGCGTTCGACGACCACGCCGACATCGACATCTCGCCTTCTGTACCCATCTTTGCCGACCCACTTCCTGAACCGGGCGCCGTCGAAGAAGCGGCTGAACTTTTGGCGAATGCGAAAAACCCCTTGCTTGTTGTTGGCGATCGCGTCCATGCTTCGGGTGGCACAGATGCTGCCGGTAAGTTGGCAGACACTCTGGCGGCCAAGGCATTCGGAGCGGCAGGCGGACATACGAATTTCCCGAGCGATCACGAGCTTTGGTGTGGTCCACTTTCGTTCAGAACCAAGGAAGGCAGAGAAGCCATCAAAAACGCCGATGTGGTTTTGGCGGTTGGATGCGCGGTGTTTGAGGACTTCTTCTACCAGAGCGGCAATTTCGTACCTGACGACGCAAAACTGATTCATGTTGACGTAAACAGCGGCGAGATTGGGAAGAAAGAACCCACAGATATCGGCATTTGGGCATCGCCGAAACACGCGTTGACTCAATTGGATGAAGCGGTGAAGGCGCGGATGAGTGAAGAAGCGATCCAGTCTGCCCATGCGCGAAGAGCAGAGATATCAAGCGATAACCGTGCCAGAGCCGCCGCTTTCGAAGAGCTCGCGGCTTCTGGTTGGGGCAGGTCGCCTATTCCTCCGGCGGCAATGGGAAAGGCGCTCGGCGACGCAATCCCCCGAAATGCCAACGTGTTCAACGACTCGATTTCTTCACAGGCGATGGTGTACGCAGGCATCGCGCATCGAACCGATTTGAACGTGATGTCTGCTCGAGGCGGTGCGATCGGATGGGGTATCGGTGCGGCAATGGGTATGACGCTCGCAAAACCTGACAACCCAACGATTGGTATAGTCGGCGATGGCAGCGCGATGATGACGGTTCAAGGACTATGGACCGCGGTCAACTACGACATCCCGGTCACGTACGTCATCTGCAACAATGCCGCATACCGTGTACTGAAGGTCAATATGAATGTCTACCACGAGATGAGCGGTCTGCCAGCTCCTGAGGTGTATAACGCCATGGACTTCCCGACTCCGTTCGATTTCAAGGCGCAGATCGAGGCGTACGGCGGCGTCGGTATCCGGGTCACGCAAGCTGACGACATCAAACCCGCAATCGATGCTGCTGTGGCCTCTGGCAGACCCGCGTGCGTCGATGTCATCTTGGACGGTTCGGTCTAAGACCTGACTCAGAAAGTCACAAAATTGATGGTTAATGCATCCAAGACTCGAAATCTCATTCGAGATTCTTGGAGGGATGCCGCCATCTACGGATTAATGGCGGATGTCGTTGACGACCCCGAACGCGTTCGCCGTTTCAAGCGTCTGCAAGAGATCCAAACCACGATTGCCCGCCGTTGGTCGCAATCCGCGGCGGCTAGTGTTGCAGCACAGAACGTCGGTAGATTCTCGATTTCGTTGGTCTTGTTCAGATTGGCCTCGAAATTCCTAAATTCGGCACGTATCGCAGGATTTCTTCGCAGCCGTTTTCGCCAATCGCTGAGCAACAACACCGAAGAGTATCTGAATACCGGCCTAAAGGACGAAGCGGCCGAGAGTATGAACCTGCTAGATCAGCTAGCTGAGGAAACGACCTACGACGGACAACATCACGAGTACGGTTCCTTGGTTACCAAATCGGGAGCTTTGCGAGCGGCAGTGCTGGGCATGAACGATGGATTGGTCTCGAATACTACACTCACATTGGGGGTTGCTGCCGGGGCATCGGATCCTGCCATCGTCGTGCTGGCGGGCACTGCGGGTCTAGTAGGCGGTGCCCTGTCAATGGCAGCTGGCGAATACATTTCCGTCGTTTCTCAACGTGAATTCAATGAAAACTTGGTACGTTGGGAAAATGCTGAACTACATTTTTGGCGCGAAGAGGAGGAAGCGGAATTTGCTGAGATACTCCAATCTAAAGGTCTCGCTCCAGATGAGGCAAAATCGGCAGCCGCGCGCATCATGAGCGACCACGAATCCGCCCTCGAGATGCATGTACGCGAAGAATTGAGCATCGACCCGGATGAGTTGGGTGGCTCCCCGTTGACTGCTGCCTTTAGCTCTCTAGTCGCCTTCGCTGGAGGTGCGGCAATACCTCTAATACCGTACGCAGTGAGTTTGAGCGGTCCCACCTCCATTACCGTCAGCGCACTCACTTCGGGCATCGCTCTCGCAATAGTGGGCGGTGGATTAGGTTGGATGTCTGGCAGCGGGAAGGTTTACGGAGCTATGAGGATGCTCTTGGTTGGCGTGGCTGCTGGCGCGATTACGTTCGGATTGGGATCGTTAGTCGGCCAGCAGTTGGGATGAAGCCAGCATCAACGCAGCTCGCGATTATCGGTTTATCCGACAGGGGCGTAGCTTACGTTAGCGGGTTCGGTGCGACCACCTGCGTTATGTTCGGGCTCGTCGTCTTCGGGCTGGTCGGTCCATGACTGAAAACATGACCCGGCGTTGGCTTTCGTCAATGACGACGTTGACATTTTTGCCGACGAGTTTCGCAGCCTTTTGCACTTGTAGCCTGACATTGCTTGGGTTGCGTCCTTCAGCGTACCCGACGGCCCTTGCGTCATCAACCTCCATCTTGGATAGTGCGTCGACGAGGGCAATCATCTCTGGTGATCGCGAAGCAGCAGAGTGTCTACGATTAGTTTCCCAGACCTCTTGTACCTCGCGGAGTGATACTGTTTCGATTCTCATGTTTATCGCATTCCTCGCTGTCTTCAAGCATTCGCTAAACTATACACCAGTTGTTCCTATTTGGATAAATTACTACGCCACGGGGCATTGCCCAAATACTTAGTAGTGCGAGTTTGGTGATTTCTTTTGGTCGCTAGTTTATTTCCGATTGCGTTTTTTCGTAGATGCCGTTTGCCGCATATGGTTCTTGGCAATCAAGATTGTTTCTATTCAAGATATCAATCCCAACGAATTCAAGTGCCGCATTACAGCATCCGCACCCTCTCCAGGTGTCATATCGAGGCCGATTGAGACATCGGCACCATCTATATCAACGCCCCGCTGGACCCCAACGAACACGCCTTTGCCGAGACCGAACTGTTGGGCTGCTGCTGTCCCATCGCCATTGCTTGGTATGGAAATCACTGCCCCACCGTTTCGGGACACCTCACGGGCAACCAAGTTGATGGTGTCATTCGTGAGTTCAGCGTCGTCTAAGACGGTTACTGGTCGTGAACCCTCCTCGAGAAGCATCTCGGCGATCGCATTGCCGAGGGATATGTTAGCCGACGAATTATCGCCCGCGATAAACACGTTGAAGCCGCGTTCGCTCATTGCCGGGTAGGATTTACGCAACTCCTCAATGACGCTCGGGAATGAGAACCATTCGGGTATTTCTGCTCCACTCTGTAGTCGATCGCGAAGTTCGGTGCCGGACAGGTTCTTGATCTCGGACGCATCGGTCAACTCGTCGCGTGTCATGTAGCGGTCGCTAGCTCCGTCATATACGACTTCTTGGAAAGTCACGACATCAATGCCGAGTTCATCGCGGTGCTCTTCAACCAAATACTGAGCATCGTATGGACCGTAGAACGGATTTCCGACCGCATCATTGCCGGGGCCTGCATGGTCCCTTCCGACTATGAAATGAGTGCAACCGTAGTTCTTACGTACGATGGCGTGCCAGACCGCTTCACGAGGTCCGCCCATACGCATTGCGAGTTGCAGCAGGCTCAACGCAGCCGAGTTTTTTTCATAGCCGTCCAGGATCGCTCGATAGCAACGCACCCGGGTGTGGTATTCGACATCTCCCGGTTTCGTGAGACCGACGACGGGATGGATCAATAGATTTGCGGAAACTTGCTCAGCTGCCCGACGAGTCAATTCGACGTGTGCGCGGTGCATCGGGTTGCGAGTTTGGAACGCAACAATTCGTGACCATCCGCGCGATTCGAATTCCTGTCGAAGCTCAGCCGGCGTGTGTCGCAATCCCGCGTAGGTATGGTGCTGCGAGGCTCGCACGCCCTCCAACGATCCACCAACGTAGTATTCACCAGTGTCGTTGAGCAGTGTGTTTACGCCGGGGTGGTATTCGTCGGTAGTGCCGAACACTTTTTGGGCTTCTTCGGTTCGATCTGGGCACCAGACATCATCGACGGTCAACACGGCGGTCAACACCCCTTCAGGGTGCAACAGCGCCAACCTATCACCTTTGGACAATGAAGCGGCGAACTCGGCTGACACATCGAGAACTATGGGCATCGGCCAAAATGTCCCATCAACGAGTCGCATCTCGTCCCGGACGCCTTCGTAGTCGCCGCGATTCATGAATCCTCTGAGCGGCGAGAACGCACCAGTAATCAACTGTTCAATGTCGCATAACTGGCGCGGTGTCAACTCCCATTTCGGCAATACAGATGCTTCGATTTCAAGTTCGGCACTGCGCCCTGGATCCACAAGGAGGTTAACCAACTCCCCTCCATGGGGATCGATTAAGCGGTTTGCTTCAGATACAGCTGTTGTTGTCATATACCTCTACCGGTTGTTTGCGTGTTGGAAGCAATAGCGATGTATTTTTATGGCGATCAGTTAGTCGCTTTGGCCGCGTTTAGCCCAATCTGCGTTCTCGAACATGTTGAGTCCGGGATCGGCTATGACACCAGCATCAGTATAGTTTGGAAGTTGCGAATTGATGAACTCCTCGTTCAACTCGACTCCCCATCCCGGCTTGTCAGGCAACGGGAAGTAGCCATCGACGACCTCTGGGTAATTGGACCCAGCGTTTTTCACGTGCGGGTCGGCGAAATCGTTGAAGTGCTCAAGGATCTTCACGTTTCTCAATGTCAGACAGAGTTGCAACGCGGCCATCGTCGAAATTATCCCGCCGACGTTGTGAGGTGCGACCATAATCGAGTAGGTCTCTGCGGTCGATGCGATCTTCTTAACTTCGAGAATGCCGCCGCATTGGGTAATATCCGGTTGGATAACATCGACGGTCTGGCCTCCCCAGATATCCCTGAATTCAGGGGCACCGTAGAGGCGTTCGCCAGTTGCGATCGGCAGACTCGTGTGATTCCTGACCGATTCTAGCGCCGGGACATCTCCCGGTCGAATCGGCTCTTCGATCCATCCGATGTTGAAGCGTTCGATGTGTCTGGCGATTTCTCTGGCTTGATGCGGCGCGAATCGGCCATGCATCTCGATCATGATCTGTGCATACGTTCCGGTCACCGACGCAACGGCTTCGATCAAGTCTAGGGATTTGAAAAACTCGTCGCGCTCTAACTCCAAATCGCCGTTGCCGAAAGGATCGAACTTCATCGCTCGGTACCCGCGATCAATTACCCGTTGGGCGGCCGCGGCAAACTGTTCAGGTGCGCGTTCGACCGTGTACCAGCCGTTCGCGTAGGCTTGTACGCGATCGGTCACCTGTCCTCCCATCAACTTGTAGACAGGTTGGTTGCAAGTTTTGCCGATTATGTCCCAAAACGCTAGTTCGACCAACGCCAAGCCAGTATGCACTACCTCACCAGCCTTGCCGAAGTCGAGAAGCGTCATTCGTCGATACAGCGCCTCGATATCGAATGGGTCGTGTCCGATGAAATGACGTTCGACATCTTTGAGGTATTCGCAAACCGTGTGGGTTTTACCGAGTACTCGCGCTTCGCCGACGCCGGTTATGCCTTCATCGGTCTCGATGATGCAGTAGGTTAGATTTCGCCACGGCGTGCCGAGTACGATTGTGCGGAAGCCAGTTGTCTTCATATTTGATCTGTCAGTTCGCGATTAGCAGACTCAATCGATTCTACTAATGAACGAAAGACCTTCTCGAAGCGAATCTTCGAACTCGCGAGGGTTACAATGAAATTCACGAACGCGGGAGTAACTCAGTGGTAGAGTGCCTGCCTTCCAAGCAGGGTGTCGCGGGTTCGAATCCCGTCTCCCGCTCCATCCCGTTACACTGCGAAATCCGCCGCCCCCTACGGTGAGATGTGGATTTTTGCTCCTACGGAGGTGGTCACGACAGATCCGCCTCGCGCGTGGGTTTTGCGTATATATGCCAATCCGATCAATTCGTTCGTTCGCGGTTCACTTGCAACCGAAGTCACCCACCCGATGCGTCTGCCGTCGTTGTCCGACAAGATGTCGTCACCTATCTCGATCCTTTTCACGTCGTTAACATGGTCTGTTTGCGAAAACCCCACTAGCGAACGTTGAACCTTGTCATACGTGTCGAGACGGGCGATTACCTCCTGGCCGATGTAGCAACCCTTTTCGAAATCGATCAGATCCAGCAACCCGGCTTCGAGAGGGTTGACGTCTTCGGTCAAATCAAAACCGGCAATCGGAACCTTGTTGGATATTCGTATGTGATCGAAAAGCTCGTTCGACGTGAACTCCATCCCGACCTTTTCGAAACGGGCGTTAATTTCCGAGATAGCTGGACTTCCCACCATTACAAGCCAAGACTCTGCTCCTGCCGCATCTGTCCTCAAAAACAACACAACTCCACCCTCAACCACGTCCATGCCGTGTAAATCACCTGCACTGCAATCCGGAAAATCCAACTCCGGAAAGGCCTCGCTCAATGCGTCGGACGCGTTTGGGCCTATGACGTACCGCCGAGTCAAGAAATCCGACGCGTCGATGAGTTCTGCATCCTCGATGATCGTGAAGCGGTCTATCCAATCTCGCATCGAAGATGGATCCGTAGAGTCGGTTACCAATAGCAACTCTTCATCAGACCGCTTCAGCACCCAAAAGACATCGACGATTCTGCCCTTCTCATTTGTCAGAATCGTTCGACGCGTTGAGCCATCGGGGATATCGATGATCGAATTCGTTGTCAACCGATGTAGCAAGTCCAGAGCATCGGGCCCAACGTGCCTGTAGGTAGACCCGAATTGTGGTGAGAAGACGGCTACGCCGCGTTTTTCGTACGTTGCGAAGGCTTGTGCCAAATCAATGGCGACTGCCTGTGAGGTGCGAGCCACTTTACAGGTTCAAACGGCGAAGGAATCGCCGCATCCGCATGTGCGCTTAGCGTTCGGGTTGTGGAACTCGAAGCCGCGACCGTTAAGACCATCCGAGAAGTCAAGGACTGTTCCGGCTAGGAACACGAAAGCCCGCTTCGGGATGTACACCTCAATGCCGTGTTCGCTGATCACCTTGTCGGTATCCTCTGGAGCATCTGCAAGCTCAAGCACATATTGCAAGCCTGAACAACCTCCGCCCTGTACCGCGATCTTCAGGCGGCAGTTATCGTGCCCGGCGTTCTGAGCGAACTCCAACGCTTTCGATGCAGCCTTTTGCGTTACATGAACGGTGTTTATCGGGACCGCATGTTGCTGTTCGGCGATGGTCATAGTTCTCTGATTGCTCCGACCGTTGCGGATATTCTGTAGTTGCGGTTTAGGTAAGACATCAACCGCAACATAGAATCGGGTATATCTGTCAGTATCCATGATATTACACCCCAGTTGGTCAGGAATTCAATCAGCACGAAGACAGGAGACAGCGGCGAAACGTCGTTGCTCTACGGCGGTCGTGTGTCCAAATCCAACCGTCGAGTCGTGGCCAACGGCATCGGTGATGAGGCAGTCAGTCTGCTCGGCGTCGCCAGAGCCCACTGCGAACCTGGTTTCTTGCACGACGAGTTGCTCGAAATTCAACGTGTGATGTTCATCGCGAACGCAGAACTCACGACCGAGGTTTCGCAACTCGATCTTCTCCGCCAGCACTTCCGAACCATCGGAGAAGAACACATCGATCAGCTAGACGGGTTGTTAAGAAAGCTAGAAGAGGAAGTTGAACTCCCTCCTGCTTTCATCATCCCTGGCGCTTCGGTCGCGTCTGCAACTCTCGATGTCGCTCGCTGTAAAGTCCGCGAACTCGAACGCTCTGCGGTCTCGCTCTACGACGACGGTATATTGGAGAATGAAAACCTGCTGGTTTGGCTTAACCGGCTGTCGGACTGCGTATTCATGATGGCCCGATACATCGATCGCGAACTACCGCCAGAAATGGTCACTGGAACAAGGCGCACAAGTTGAAAGGTTTTCGTCTCGCCATAATCAATACCGGCGCTGCTAACATCCACAGCGTCGAAAAGGCGGTCCGTATCGTTGGCGGAGATCCCACTGTAACGACCTCGGTGGATGTGATTGCTGATGCCCACGCGGCGATTCTTCCCGGTGTCGGCGCCAATGACGCGGTGATGAAGCAATTGATTGATCGCGAATTGCCTGATACGATCCGAGAATTCGCCACCTCTGGCAGACCATTGCTGTGCGTCTGCCTTGGCATGCAGATACTGTTCGAACGATCCGAAGAAGGCGAACTGCCCGGACTTGGTGTCTTAGGGGGCGAGGTTGTGCGGTTGCCGAATGGGACAACTGGACACGATGGTCGTCGGTTGAAGATCCCGCACATGGGATGGAACACGGTCCATTTCCAAGACCAGTCAGTACAACGCCATCCCATATTCACTGACATCCCGCAGGACACCTACTTCTACTTCGTCCACTCGTACCATTGCGACGTTGAAGATGCACGAGATGTAGCGGCTACTTCACCGCACGGAATCGATGTATGCGCCGCGGTAGTGCGTGGCAACATCGTTGGAACTCAGTTCCATCCGGAGAAGAGCGGGAGATCAGGTTTGGGCATCTATGCCAAATTCTTGGAATACTCCCAGAGTTTGATCTGAACCCGCTAACGTATCGACACGAATGGAAGTCATACCAGCAATCGATATCCGAGGCGGTCGTTGCGCACGCCTTTTCAAAGGTGACTACTCACAAGAGACCGTGTTTGATAACGATCCGGTGGATGCCGCATTGCGCTGGGTTGACATGGGTGCTCGCAAGTTGCACGTCATCGATCTGGATGGCGCCAAAGATGGTGCGCGTACTAATGCCGAGGTGGTGCGGCGCGTCGTGAAATCAGTCGATGTGCCGGTCCAGATGGGCGGCGGTATTCGCACGGTTGAGGACGCAGATGCAGTGTTTCAGATGGGTGTGCACCTCGCCATATTCGGTACCGCGGCAGTTGAAAACCCCGGAGCAGTCGAGACCTCTGTAGCAAGATTCGGCACGGAGCACGTTTGCGTATCAGTGGACGCTAAGAACGGGATGGTTCGCACGAGGGGTTGGCTCTCCGAAACGGGGATGAGTGCGATAGATCTGCTCAAGGACATGGCAACTGAATGCCACGTACGGCATTTCATATATACGGACACGACGCGCGACGGCACGTTGTCGCACCCTAATTTCGAGACGGTTGACGAAGTCGTGAGGGAAATAGAATATCCAATAATGGTGGCGGGTGGAATCGCAACGGTCGAAGACGTGGTGCGGCTTCGCGACATCGGCGCCGGCGGTGCGATAACTGGGATGGCCATATACACGGGCTCTCTCGATCTCGCCGCTGCGATCAGAGCCGTTAATGACGATTAAACAACCGCAACCTCCCATCGAGACGCGATTCCACAAAACGCAGCACTTGAACGTGAGACAACCAAATTGACCACAAGACCCACCGCGAGCTGGCACACCTTCAACGATCAGATCGATCCTCATGCGATCATTTCGCTGCTTCCGATCCACAGGTCGCAACACGTCGCTATATTAGGTGGGAGTGTCGACGGATTGACGATCCCGATCGCCAAATACGTCTACGACGGCAACGTGATCGCACTTGACGGCGACCAATCAATACTCGATGAGCTGGCGACTGAAGTCAATCATCTCCACCTGACGAACGTCGTGCCTCAATTAATCGAGAACGACGACATTGAGGGCGCCGAGTTGGATACGGATGGGATCGTGGTGATCGATGCCCTCCACAACACTACCAGTCCGGCGAGGCTGTTCTCATCGGTGGCTAAGCTGCTGCCAGGCGGTGGATGGTTACTCATAGCTGACTGGTTCTCAACCGATGCGAGGGGAGACACTGGTCCTGCGAAGTCGAAACGGGTAGATCCTTCGAGGGTTGAAAGATGGGCGGCCGAACACGACATGACTCCGATTACTCGGCGCACCCTCGGCGTGCAACGGTATGTGCACGTTTACCGCAAGCGGCGTACGTCGTCCATTTGATTGGCCCAATTGACCAGCAATGCTAACCAATCGCGTCATACCCTGTTTAGACGTTGACCAGGGCCGCGTCGTTAAAGGCGTCAGCTTCGTCGACATCAAAGACGCGGGCGATCCCGCTGAACTAGCTAGTTTCTACGATTCTGAAGGCGCGGATGAGCTTGTATTTCTGGATATCACCGCATCTTCCGATGCCCGTGACACAATGGTCGATGTTGTGGAGCGAGTGTCCGCGGAGGTTTTCATCCCGCTAACCGTCGGAGGCGGCATCCGTTCGCGAGACGATATGCGTCGAATGCTAGAGGCAGGTGCGGAAAAAGTCAGTGTCAACTCGGCGGCGGTCGCCAACCCTATGTTGATCGAAGAGTGCGCCAGAGAGTTCGGATCGCAGTGTGTCGTCCTAGCCATTGATGCCAAGCGGGTTAAAGAACCGGCTCTGTTGCAGCGGGTGGATGGCAGCAACGACTATGCCGAAGCATTGTGGCAGGTCTACACTCACGGCGGTAGGAGAGCGACCGCACTCGACACCATTAAGTGGGCCCGCATCGGCGCGGAACTTGGAGCCGGAGAATTACTAGTCACTAGCATGGATGCCGATGGGCAACAGACGGGTTACGACTGTGATTTGCTGAGCACTATCTCGTCGCAGGTGTCGATCCCTCTAATCGCAAGTGGTGGTGCGGGTACGCCAGACCACTTCGTCAATGCGGTGATGGACGGTGGAGCGGACGCGGTTTTGGCTGCCTCCCTTTTTCACTACGGTGACCTGCGAATATCCGAAGTGAAATCTCACATGGCTGAGTCTGGTCTGCCCATGCGGATAATCCATTGAGTGAGCTGATCCGGAAACAATCGCAATGATTACCTTTGATGACCGCGGACTTCTGACAGCCGTCGTGCAGGACGCACGTACCAGCGAGGTTCTGATGGTCGCTTATATGAACCGCGAAGCACTCAAACGCACAATCGCAGGGCCGCACGCCTGGTTCTACAGCCGAAGCAGAAAGAGTCTGTGGGAAAAAGGTGCCACATCGGGTGATTACCTGAACGTCGTCGATCTCAAGCTGGATTGCGACGGCGACGCGCTTTTGGTGATAGTCGAACCCGTCGGTGCCGCATGCCACACCGGCAAAATCTCATGCTTCCACAAGGGGGTCGATGCAGACGAAGAAACTTCAAACCGGATCGGTCCGGGCATCCTGTTTGAGTTGGTCAACATCATCCACCAAAGAGCGGTCGAGATGCCTGAAGGGTCTTACACCGCTAAGCAGCTTGCCGCCGGCCCCTCACGTATCGCTCAAAAGGTCATCGAAGAAGCTGGTGAGACTGGATTAGCGGCGGCGACCGGTGCTACTGACGACGTGGCATCGGAGATGGCTGACCTGATCTACAACTGCGTAACTCTTTTGGAGTCGGTGGGGGTCCCGATTGAAGATGTTTGGACCGAACTCGCTCGACGGCGACGCTGAAACTTGACGTGTATTCGCGTCCGTTGTGCTACGCTAGGCACTTTCTCGTTGATCGATCTCAATCGCGGTCTTCATAGCTGAAACCGCCACCTCGATCATTTCGTCGTCTGGTTGAGCGGTTGTGAGTTTCTGCAGCCAGAGATTTGGCTTACCGATTAGATCGGCGAGAACATGTCCACTGTGAACACCAGTGAATCTGATGAACTCGTAACTCAACGCGGCGATCAAAGGTATCAACACAATCCGCGAACCAACCAGCATCCACAACGGTTCTCGCGGCACGAACATGAAGATGATGATCGAGACCACGACGACCGTTAGCAGGAAAGAGGTTCCGCATCTAGGGTGAGCGGGAGAAAATTTGCGTATCTCGCTCGGGATCAACGGCAAACCATTCTCGTGGGCGTGTATGGTCATATGTTCGGCACCGTGATAGCCGTACATCCGCTTGATGTCCTTCATCAAACCGATCGCCCATATGTAGACCAGGAAGATGATCAACCTGGCCAAGCCTTCAACCACGTTGGCGAGAAAATCCGACTGCGCCTCAACCGGACGAGACAGGAACAGCGGCAGAAGGAAGAACAGGGCGATGCCGAATACGAAGGCTATCGCGGTCATCAAGCCCATTCCAAACGCGCCGATCTCTGCATCGTCATCTTCCCCAGCGTCTTTGATCTGCGCGTTGGCACCGATTGTGTACGCTCGCATCCCAATCACAAGTGTTTCGATCAGAACCAAGATTCCTCGGATAAATGGCACGCGTCGGAGATTCCCGTTGGCCCAGCCAAGCAACGGGATTGTTTCAAGGTGAATCGAACCGTCGGCTCTGCGAACCGCGACTGAACAGCCGCGCGAACCTCGGATCATCACGCCTTCGATGATCGCCTGACCGCCGTACATCGAGGGTTGCGCGACCCCTTGACTATCGCTTCTCTCCAGATCAGCCATTCAGCGGAAACTAACGCGATCCGAAATCGGGACGTTCGGGTTGATGATCGAAGCGAACGAGATGCCGTCGATGGACGAGCCGCCCAGCATCTCGGCTGTCAGCTCAAAAAACATAACCGGCCGGAGAGGAGCGGTTACTCCTCCATAGACATGCCGTATCGGCGCATGAGCCGTTCGACACGGCCTTCGGTGTCAACGATACGCTGTTCGCCGGTCCAGAAGGGATGGCAGCTGCTACAGACCTCGACGCGGATCTCTTCCCTCGTCGAGCCGGTAATCATGCCTTCCACGCCGCAAGCGCAAATCACTCTGGCTTCCGGATAGTAGGTCGGATGGATGTCAGTCTTCATATCGAAAACCCAGTCGAACAGCTACTAATGATCAAGCGACGAATTCGTCAACGTTGATTCTACGCTTGTCTTGCTTGGCGTAATCGAAACGCACAGTTCCGTCAGCGGTGGCGAAGAGTGTGTGGTCGCGTCCCATTCCAACGTTGGCGCCGGCGCGGAAACGCGTTCCTCGCTGGCGAACCAGTATCGAGCCCGCGGATACGATTTCACCGCTGAAAGCCTTGACACCCAAGCGTCGGCCTGCGCTGTCTCGACCGTTCCTAGATGTTCCTGAACCCTTCTTGTGTGCCATGATGAGAACTCCGTAGTGTTGGATCGTCGAACTAGACTTCGATGTCGGTTATCTCGAGCGAAGTGATGGCTTGCCGGTGTCCGCGCTTGATGCGGTACCGGGTTTTGTTCTTGTATTTGAAGACTGTCTTTTTGCGGTCTCGTCCATGCGACAGGACTGTGGCCACTACCTGTGCGCCATCAACCGTGGGGGTGCCGACTTCGACCTCGCCATCTACGCAGGCCAGCAAAACCTCATCGAGAGTAATCGTGTATCCCTCGGGGTACGGCAATTTCTCAACATCCAAATGATCACCGGGGCGCACACGGTACTGCTTGCCACCGGTAGCGACGATTGCGTAGTTCTCGGACATCTTAATCAGGATTGGCGCGGATACCAATTCACGGTTGGTCAACGCTACGATTCTACATCACAGGACTTGGCGCTCCGAAATTCCGACGCACCTTCAACTATCAACTATGCCAACTCGGCGAATCGGCTCTGGTAGAAGATCAGCGGATGACCATAACCGATCTTGATGTGCTCCACCTCAGCCAGAAAGATCGTATGGTCGCCAGCCTGCACTGTGCGAACGACGCGGCAGTCCATCGTCGCCAAAGAACCTCCTATGACCTTCGATTCCCCCAGATCTTCATAAGGAGGCGTCGGCAAGGTCTTTCGAATCTCTTCCGGTACCGAGAAATGCCGTGCTACGCCTCGTTGTTCACGCGTGAGGACGCTGATACCGAAGCGCTGATTCTTCATCATCAACGGAAACGTATTGCGGTCATGGCCGATGGTAACCATGGCGAGCGGGGGGTCCAATGAGATGCTCGCGACACCGTTCGCGGTCATCCCATGCACGTCTGTTCCCTCAGCTTCTAAAGTGGTGATGACCGTCACCCCGGTCGCAAAGTTCGACCAAGCGGATCGGAAAAGTTCAGTGGTTACTTCAGTGCTCGGCATCGCTGGATAATCCCACACGTGAAATTATAGCGATACGACGTTTCACTAGGAGAAGATAATACTGCCGCCTATCGTTTCTCATCCCGCCAGCTCAACGGATCTGGTTCAACATAGCCGGACAACTCGGCAAACCCTAGTCCTAGCGATTCGCCTGAAGCAGTATCGGTCACGTCAACTCGACCTTCCCAATAAGCAGCCGCTTGATTCCCGTAAGGCAGCGCGGGAACTTCTTGGTCTGCAATCGTTGGCATCATCACAATGTCAAGATCAATGCTGTCGATCAACAATCTCCATTTCGCGGGATACTCGCCAGAAGTTCGCGGACTAATCCAATAGTCTTGGACCACCAACTCGATACCGTCCTGTTCAACATCTAGAACGCGTTGCTCGGCTCCCGATTGGATCAGAGTGCCATCGATTGCCAAGACCTCCCCTTCTGAACCGCGCACTTCAGCGATCATCAACGAACGGCGGTCGTCGAGGTGTATCGCGAACCATTGCCAACCAGATGGTTTCCCGACGACGAAAAAATCACCCCACTGGTGATCGAACCATACCTCACCTTTCACATCTATCTTTCGACCCTCAATCGTCAGGATGCCGTTAGCTTGCATCCGTGGGTATGAGTAGTAATAAGTCCAACCGAACGGCCAATCCATCCAACCGATGCCCTCATGCAGCATCACTTCCGCGGGGACTTCGGTTACTAGGTCCAAACCTGACCTGCCGTTCGGATCCTGCGCCGAGAAAGTGTGCGCCCCGTCTGTCGCAATCTCGAGATTGAAATTGCCGAGTTGCAGATTCAGCGAGCTATTGTCATCGTCCTCAGTGAATCTGTTTGGGGAACCCGGGCGCTCCGAGCTGATGTACGTGTGCTTCCGCTTTTGGATGTCTGTGATCCCGGCTTGACCGAATTCGATCTGGGACGAGGTGTCGTTGTCCTCAGTCTGAAATATCACGTAGTGGAATGAATATTCCTCCCCTTCTTCCGACTTGAGGTGCCCGTTGTAGTACCACCACTCGATGGGGGCGGAATGCGAACGATCGTCCCTCGGCAACACCAGTTCTCGGGGAGTTGGAGTCGGCTCTGGCGGCGCAGGTCTTGGCACGTCCCGCGGCGCGACGCTGCTGGAACACGCAACGTGTAGCAACCCGATCAGTAACGCCGTCGTCACGATGGCATGTTTAATTGGCCCTTTCATTCCGATTTGAACTCCGGCAATCTACGGTCGATCCACTCTGGCAACCACCAGTTCCATTTGCCAAACAACCTCATCAGCGCGGGTGCGATCAATACCCGCACGATGGTCACGTCTATGAAGACCGCGAGAGCTAGACCGAATCCCACTGACTTGACCGTCACGACCTCGGCGAGCACGAAACTCCCACCCACAACTATCAGGATCAAGCCTGCGCCCGTGATAATCGTTCCGCTTCGTTGCAAACCTAACTTGACACTTTCGCGATTGCTCTTCGTGTCACGATAGGCTTCCTTGATCCGGGAAAGCAGGAAGATCTCGTAGTCCATGCTCAGGCCAAAAAGCACCGCAAACAGCACAATCGGTGTTGTCGCATCGATGACTCCCTGCGGTTCGAAATCGAGCAACCCACTGAGATGTCCTTGCTGGAAAACCCAAACCAGCGCGCCGAAACTCGCCAAGATGCTCAACACATTTAGCATTACCGCCTTCAGTGGAATCACGATGGACCGGAAGAGGATCATCAACGAAACGAACGTGAGCAGGATCACAATAGCAGCGACGATTGGGAAACGGCCGTAAAGCGAATCAACTAAGTCATTGGTATGAGCTGCTCCTCCGTCAACGTAGCTCCGCTGGGATCCGGGCAACTTGAACGAATGAATCTCGTCCACCAACCTGCGCGCTTCTGGAGAAAAGGGATGCAGGTCGCTGGTGACATAGAACAATGCGACGCCGTCGCGGACACTGTTGTTCAACAAACGCAAAGTCATCGCGTCGTAGATCGACTCTGGGTGACGATATAGATCGTGGTAATCGTCCAATCCGAGGGTTTGCCGCAGGTTGACGATGCTGGATACTCTGTCAACCGATGGCAAGCCCTCCAATGCTTGTCCGAACGCATAGAGCGTCTCCAAGTTCTCCCGGTCAAAAGGGTCACCTTCAAATGTGTAAGCAACCGTAAGCTCGGTGGATATGTCCCACCCGAATTCGTTCCGCAACAGGTCGTATCCTTGCCGTGATTCATACCGATTGGGCAGAATCGTCGCATCTGCGGTGCCGGGGCGGATGTCCTTAAACGGAACTGCCAATGCAACCAGCAATACGACGGTGGGGATCAGGAACAGAAACGGTTGCTGCATCACGCTCTCGGCCATCCGAGACCATATTGCTGACCCTCCACGCCATCGCGGGAGCACTGGTAACCAATTAATGCGGTGCCCTACGATGCTGAGCACCGCTGGCATGAGCGTCTGCGCTGATAGCAGAGCGATCGAAAGCACGATAACCGCGCCGATCCCGATCGAATCGAGCACTGTCAGATCGAATAAAAGCAACGAAGAGACGCCGATGATGCTAGTCACTCCTGAAAAGAGGATGGCTACACCGGCATGGGAATGTGTTTCGGCGATCGCGTCGGAGACGCTCAACCCCTTCGATAACTCCTCTTTGAACCGGTTGACGTAGAAGAGCGAGTAGTCGATACCCATCCCGATACCGAGCAATGTGATGATGTTGAACGCCAACACCGACATGTCGCGGTAGTCGGCCACGTAGTAGACCACACCGAGTCCCACTGCGACGGCAACTCCTCCTACCGCCGCTGGCATCACCGCCGCCAAGATGGTCCCAAATACCAGCAACAAAGCGATCACTGCGAGTGGGAACGCGACGATTTCGCCTCGTCTCAGGTCATCGCCACTCGCGACCACGATATCGCGATACAACGGGGGAGCACCAGTCATCACGACATCGAGCCCACCAGAGTCTAAGTCCTCAGTGATACTGTCGAGCGCGGTCAGCGAGTCCTCGATGTCTAAACTGAGGTCCGCGCCGATTATCGCCATGCGCCCGTCTTCTGAAATTAGACCGGGTTCGGTTAGATGCGACCGAACCGTCTCAACGTAGGCATTCGCTTCCAGTTGCGCGACAAAACGATTCGCAGCGTCAACGAATTCTGGCGAATAAGGGGTCCACTCCCTATGGCTGACGATAAAGAGTATGTCCGTCGGGTTGACTCCGAATCGCTCTTGGAGCAGGTCGCGTGCCTTCTGCGACGAGAAGTTTTCGCTGGTGAATCCGCCCGGGAGCAGTTTAGACTGGGCTTGCGGTGCGACCGGCAACATCGCCGCCAATGCCACAGCCCACACAACCACTACCCCGTAGCGGTATCGGTATATCCAGCGGCCAATTCTGGCGAGCATGGGAGACGCTCAGATCGCCGACTTCTGAAATGCTAGGTCTTCTCAGCAACGGCTATCGCTGCTGCTGCGTCGCCGCCATCTAGAGCCACTATCTTTACGCCCTGAGCTGAACGACCAGTTTCCCGTATCTCTGCCAACGTCGTTCTTACAATTTGACCGCGCGATGTAAGGATCATCAGCTTGCCGGTATCGTCCCGCCGCAACTCCTCGTTGATGACTGTCGCGGCTGCAACATCGCCAGTGTTCCGCGTGATGTTGAGCGTGATGATGCCTCGGCCCCCACGACCTTGCACACGATAGTGGCGAAGCGCCGACAATTTGCCTCTGCCCTTGGTGCCGATTATCAGCAGATAGCCCTCGTTATCGACGACATCCATGCCAATCACTTCGTCGCCTTTATCGAGCCTGATGCCGCGGACACCGCCCGCCTGTCGAGAGCGTGAAACCAGATCGTTGCTTGCGAAGCGGATCGATTGACCGTTCTTAGTGACCAGGATCAGATCGTCCTCGCCACGCGCCATGGCTACCGAGATCAACTCCTCTTTCGGCTTGAGCTTGTAGCAGTTCAGGCCAGCGCGGTTGATGTTGGCAAACGCATCAAGAGCCATCCTCTTGACGTCGCCGTGTTTCGTTGCCAACGCGAGATAGGTGTCCGGCGCATGCATGTCAGTAACGACCATCATCTGCCGAACTGTTTCACCTGGTCCGATGTTGAACCCGAGGTTGTGCACCAAAGTGCCGCGCGATTGCCGCGATTGGTCCGGCGGCAACTCGAACACCCGCGAGGAGTAGACGCGGCCATGATCGGTGAAGAACAGCAAGGTGTCGTGAGTATCTGCGACTTGCAGGAACCCCGTGATGTCGTCGGCGCGTGTTAACTTTTGGCTGCTGACGCCTTTGCCGCCTCGGTGCTGCTTGCGGTAGGTGTCAAGCTTGACACGCTTGATGTATCCGCCTTGAGTGAGCGTTATAACGACGTCCTCGTGCGGCTCAATATCTTCACGTCGGAACTCGCCGAGTTCTTCCGCGTGAATCACCGTGCGACGCTCTCCGCCGTACTTGCGCTTAAGTTGGTGCGTCTCTTTGATGACTTCCGTCCGCACCTTAGCAGGATCGGCGAGAAGTGCTTCCAGTCGTTCGACGGTCTCAAGCAGTTCTTTGTACTCGTTCTCGAGTTTTTCTCGTTCGAGAGCCGCCAATCGGCGCAACTGCATGTCCAAGATCGCTTGAGCTTGAACCAAGGAGAATCCGAACTCGGCGATCAAACCTGCCCTCGCTTCTTCGACATCGGCAGAGCCGCGGATTATTTGAATCACCCGATCGAGGTTGTCGATCGCGATTCTGAGCCCCTCGAGAACTTCTAAACGTGCACGCGCTTTCTTGAGGTCAAACTCGGCGCGCCTACGGATGACTTCTTCGCGGAACTCGATGTAGTACTGGAGCACTTGCCGCAGATTGAGTACGCGCGGGGCGCCGCGCACTAGTCCGATCATGTTCACTGAGAACGACGAGCGCAACGAAGTGTGCTTGTAGAGGTTGTTCATGACGATCGCTGGTGAAGCGGATCGGCGAAGTTCAAGCACGATACGCATCCCACGCCGATCCGATTCGTCCCGAACTTCGGATACGCCTTCTACGCGCCGCGTTTTGATCAACTCGGCGATTCGTTGGATCAACGTAGACTTATTGACCTGGAACGGAATCTCGGTGAATACGATGCGCTTGCGGTCTTGCCTCGCGACATCTTCTATCTCGCCAGTCGCTTGGACTACGATGCGTCCACGACCAGTGGCGTAGGCGTTGCGGATTCCTTCAGCACCCCAGATGTGCGCTCCGGTTGGGAAATCAGGGCCTTTGACGTGCTGCATCAACTCTTCGACGCCAGCATTTGGGTTCCGGACCAGATGCACGACGGCATCGCAAACTTCTGCGACGTTGTGCGGTGGGATGTTCGTGGCCATACCGACCGCGATGCCCGATGCTCCGTTAACCAGCAGATTGGGGAGACGCGCCGGCAAAACCGTCGGCTCCTTAAGCGACTGGTCGAAGTTTTCCTGCCAGTCGACCGTCTCGCGCTCGATATCACCGAGCATGTACTCGGTTATCGCCGCCAGCTTGCATTCGGTGTAACGCATTGCGGCGGGCGGGTCGCCGTCAACACTGCCGAAGTTGCCTTGACCATCAACCAACGGCTCCCGCATTGAGAACGGCTGAGCCATACGTACCAACGCTTCGTATACAGGCGAGTCGCCGTGCGGGTGGTACTTGCCCAGAACGTCGCCAACGAGTCGGGCACACTTCTTGTAGGAAGATCCGGGTCTCATGCCCTGGTCGTGCATCGCGTAGAGTATGCGACGCTGCACCGGCTTCAATCCGTCCCGTACGTCTGGAAGCGCTCGAGAAACGATCACGCTCATCGCGTAATCGAGATACGAAGAGCGCATCTCCTCTTCGATGCCTATGGTCCGAATATCACCCGCGTCAGTGCCGATTACCATGCCGTTTTCACCTTACAGAGCTTGGCGGATTTGATGCTTTTCGCGCCTCCGAGGATTGAAGAAATTTGGACGCGCCAAAGCGGTTTTTGAACGTGATTCGATTCTAACGCGGGCAGTATTCGCCAACCGCGAGAAACGACGCGTTCAAACTGAAACGGGGAACGTTTCGCGGCGATATTTGCCACTAAATGCCAATCGCACGCTCGATAAACGCTATCAAAACACCATCGAAGCCGCGCGGCAACCGAGTTGCACCGAACACGTCCCACTGCACACCGAAAACCCAATGGAATCCCGGCATCTCAAACGCCACGACAACTCGGTCGTCGCTCATCGCTGCAGGCATCATACTCGGTGCCAAATCCGACTGTCGAATTCCCTTCTGGTGGTCACATTCTAGCGACAACCAACCCGATCCGCCAATGGTCGAAGACACCTTCGCGCCCGGCGCAAGAAAGATCGACCTACGGTTTCGTCGCTTCGTTTCATCAGCAACATTTTCAGGTATCGGTCTCGATATATCGCCACCTAGCGCAACGTTGAGCCAGTGCATTCCGACTGCGGAACCTAGTATCGGTATCTCCGCTTCTAATGCAACTCTTACAATCCCGGAGATATCCATACCGCTCATGTGATCGTTAGGGGCGTAGATCAACAACCCGGAGGTACGGTCGGGAAGTTCCGATTGGTCTGCACTCAATACGACGATATCCGATCGACCAACATCGTAGTCATCGACCAATCGGTCAACTGCGAACCCATCTGGTGCGACGATTGCGATCACTGATTTGAATGTCCGAGGATACGTCTCCGATGAGGACCTAAAACGGAATGCCCCACAGTCCCAACCACTCTGTCATCGCGTTTTCGGTCTTCAATCCGGCGGAGCGGATCGACGATCCGAGCATACGTTCAGTCTCCCGGTCACGTTCGCCTGGATTATCGCCTGTCGGAACGAATGGGTAGTAGCTGTCACGATCGAAACGGTAGATCAGATAGGCGTTCACGAAACCAGTACCCGCCTGAACTTGAGGATTTACGGCGTGGTTCGCGAAATCGAGTTGAAATACTGCCGCCAAGAGGTTCGGGGCACCACCGTTCATCTTGATAGCGTTTGAGACTGTGAATATCGAGCTCAGCAGATCATCGAAATTGCCATCGTTCAGGACCGCCCAGCGCATCCCGTGATCGTCGTCTGTGATTTCGTATGCGGTCTTCGTCGCAGCAGGTCCCTCGTAGAGGATCGCATCCAAATGCTCCGCGAGCGATTCCAAGAATGGGACACCATCGTCATGACGATACACGACTCCCGCATTGCGTCGGGGCGATACTGCCTCACCTTCCCGCTTGAAGCCTGCCACCATCCGCGAGACTGACGACATCGAGTCCCACATCGTGTCAGGACTTTTCTTCCGCCCGAAGAACCAGCCCATCAGTTGCGGTACCCGTAACGCATCTCGGCTTCCAATTCGCGCAGTCGAGCGATCCTCTCCTCCATTGGAGGATGCGTTGAAAACATGTTCGCCGCAAAACCTCTGAGTGCTGGGGCAATCAAGAACGCTTGCGCGGTCTGCAACCTGCGCAAGTCTTCGTCTGGTATGTAGTCCATGCCCATAGAGATTTTCTGCAACGCATCAGCCAAACCACCCGGGTCTCCAGAAATCTCCGCGCCCGTGTGATCCGCTCCGTATTCACGATAACGCGTCAACGCTAGTACAAGCAACTTTCCGACGAAATATACGAGTATCGTCACAAGATAGGCGATCATGAACGGGGCTGATCCGCCACCAGCGTCGCGTCTGCCGAAGAGCATGTTGAAGAAGAACATCGTCATCAAGAAGCTGGTAAGTGTCACGAAGAAGTTGGATATAGCCAGCACCTTCATGTCTCGGTTCGCGACGTGTGCAAGTTCGTGACCCAACACCGCACGCAGTTCTCGACGCGTCAACCGCTGCAAAATGCCTGTAGTCACCGCGACCAAGGCGTTGTTCGGATTTCGGCCGGTCGCGAATGCGTTGGGCATAGCAGATTGAATAATCGCCACCTTGGGCATCGGCATGCCGTAACGATCCGCTAACTCGCGGATCATCGCATGAAGCTCCGGTGCGTCCTCCTCCGACACCTCTTTCGCCCCTGTCGACATCATTACCAAGCGGTCGGACATGAAGTACTGGAATATCGCAAATCCGAGCACGATGATACCGATGAACATTAACGGCATTCCCAACCGCATCATCACGTATGCGAAGACACCGTAGACGATGCCGATCAAGAGCATCGTGAAATACATCCGAGAAACGATCCCCGGATCACGTTTGAGCTTTCTAACCGATTGTGCGTTTCTCATTGAATGTCTGCCGACTTCATCCGTCGCATCCCACCGCAATCTCCGTCATCATCAACTCGGTTTGAAGTCTGTCGTTAAGATTCAGTCTATTGCAATATCTACATACGACGCGTCTGATTCGTCTAGATGCATCCCGCACGTAGCAGGAAGCCCCTAACACCATGACTCTGAAAACCATGCCGCCCGGAATTGACGACGCACAGCTCAAGAAGTTCGAAGACGTCGCAGTCGAAGCGGCATCTAAAGCGGGTTCTTTCGTGCTGGAGCGTATCACGTCGATTGTGGAGATCAAGTCGAAGAGCGACCGACCCGGACGCGACTTGGTCACCGATGTGGATCGCGATTCTCAAGTCATCATCTCCGACATCATCACCAATCGATTTACGGATCATCAGTTCCTCGGCGAGGAAGACCAGACTGAAGAGGTCGATCCTGCTGCCGACTTCGTCTGGGCGGTAGATCCGATCGACGGCACTGCGAACTACGTCAACGGCTCTATGACCCATGCCGTCTCGGTGGCGCTTATGCACCGCGGCTCGCCGATAGTCGGAGCTGTGTGGAGTCCTTGGCCGACATCGCCTGACGGCGGTATTGTCGTACATGCCAGATTGAATGGCGGCACTAAGCGCGACGGTGAGGTGATGCAGGTGCTCGAACCTACCGACGAACTGAACCGCCCGGTTTCTGGCAGACTGTCTGTTATCCCTGGCAATGCCCGGAGCGTCTTTAATTTCGATAAGAAGATGCGCGGATATGCTGGCGACATCCGTGTGACTGGCAGCGCCGCTCACGAGATGTCGAGCGTTGGCACCGGTCTATACCAATTCGCCATTGGCGGCGTGGCGGCAGTGTGGGACTTCGCAGCCGCCGTGGTAATCGTTCGAGAAGCTGGTGGCGAGGTGATGATACTCGCGCCCGGTGGCTCTTGGCACGAATTCGATGGCTGGTCACAGCCCTACACCAACACGGCAGAAACCTTTAAGCATCTGCGCGATTGGCGCGGCATCATGCTTGGGTCGCATCCTAAGACATTGCCGTTCATTGCCGAGAATGTCCGGTTTCGACGACCGAGCCAGATCGGTAAATTGTGGCGGCGCGGTCCGTGGCACCCGCATCGCCGACATCGCCGCCGTCGCCCCGCCTAATCGTTGTCCTAGCGTTCCTGCAACTTTCGGTTCAACCACCACTCTGTTGAATCTGCAAGCGCCATCCAACTCGCATTGATGATGTTGGTCGAAGCACCGACCGTCGTCCAAACCTGGCCCTCTGCCGCGGACTCGATCGAAACTCGTACCGATGCTCCAGTTCCCATCGTCTCGTTGACGACGCGAACTTTGTAGTCCGTCAAGTTGACGCTGTCGACTTCTGGAAATTTATCCGAGATAGCCTTACTCAATCCACGATAGAGCGCATCAACCGGACCGTTTCCCTCGGCAGCTTCCAGAAACACGTCTTCGCCAACTCGTATCTTCACGGTTGCTTCGGATAGAACCGGGTGTTCTACGCCGTCATTGCGCCAGCCGGTGCCGAACGAAGCGCGTCGCCGGTTTTCGACGATAACCATGAAGTCGACCAGTTCGAATGGCGACTCGTAGTTAGGCAAGTTCCGCAAGATCAGAAGTTCCAGCGAAGCGGTGGCGTTCTCGTACGCGAATCCGAGCGATTCTTGACGTTTGATGTGCTCCACGATTCGTCGCGCATCGTCACGCGTCAAGTCCTCTTCTAGTCCGAGTTCGCGGATGAGGCGCATGACGTTGCCACGGCCTGACAACTCCGAGATCGTAACGCGAGTGTCGTTGCCGACGATGCTAGGGTCGATATGCTGGTACGCCTCTGCCGATTTCTCTGTCGCCGCCGCGTGCAGTCCGCCTTTGTGAGTGAATGCACTGATGCCAACGTAGGGCTGGAACGGGAATGGACGTCGGTTGACGATCTCTGACACGAGCTTCGAAAGGCCAGTGAGTTCTGGCAGCTTCTCTGGATGGATCGCTTCAACTCCCAGCTTCAAATTCAAGTTTCCGATGATGCTGATCAAGTTGGCGTTGCCGGTCCGCTCGCCGTAACCGTTGATGCAACCCTGAATCTGGTGCGCTCCCGCGCGGTACGCCTCCATCGCCGATGCCACGGCGGTATCGGTGTCGTTGTGCGTGTGGATGCCTAGCACCGCGTCATCGGGGAGAGATTCTTTGACTTCGCTCACAATGTCTGCGATTTCGTGCGGCAGGGTGCCGCCGTTGGTGTCGCACAACACCACCCTTTCGGCGCCAGCGTCGTACGCCGATCGCAAGCAACGCACAGCGTAGTCGGGGTTCTCCTTGAAGCCGTCGAAGAAATGTTCGGCATCATAGAACACGCGTCGATCCCGGGACTTCAGGTATGAGACCGAATCGGCGATCATCGCCAGATTTTCTTCGACGCTTGTCTCTAGAATCACGCGCACCTGATACTCGGAGGCCTTACCGACGATGGTGGTGATCGGGGCTCCGGAATCGATTAGGGCTTGCATGGAGATATCGTCGTTGCAGTCTGCATCCGCTCGACGAGTATTTCCGAATGCCGAGATTTCGGCGTGCTTGAGGTCCAATGTGCGGACGCGTTCGAAAAACTCATCGTCCTTTGGTGTTGCACCTGCGTAGCCGCCCTCTATGATGTCCACGCCAAAGTCGTCCAGCAGCTGCGTGATCAACAGCTTGTCCTCGACGGAAAGCGAGATGCCTTCCTGCTGAGCACCGTCTCTCAACGTGGTGTCGTAGATTTCTACGGACTTTGCCACGTGCTTGGGTCTACTGTCAAGTTCGGTTCTTGAGTTCTGGGTCGTAGTCATCGTTGGGATTGTTTCGGGCAAAAATAAAGCCCGTCCTGTTTTCGGACGGGCGTTCGTCAGAGTTCCGATCCTTACGTCACACGCGTCCATCTCTAATGGGACGGGCCCACGGATCGTTGTTGACCCGCCTAACGGCTCGCGGTACCACCCACATTGCACAGCCCCGGTTGGGATCTACGCCTCTCAATTCATTGCGTGATAACGGTTCGCGACCGTCTGGTTCTAGTAACGCCCAACGAGTTAGGAGTGGGCGCTTTCTTCCAGATGCTACGGAGCGATATCGGAAAACCTCGATTGAAGAGCATTGATTCGGAGTTTCCCGTCCCCGATTGGCGACGCGGTTCGCCGCCGCGCTTGGATACCTGTTCCATCAAGAATCGTACATTAACGCCGATTACCGCGCAAGAATCTATGTTGCGTCCGTTGTGGGTATTGATGGTGTTGCTAGAATCTATTGCGACAACGGAGCTGGTGGGGCTTGAGCACGCTGGTTTCGTCGTCAAGGAGATATTCAGTTTGGAGCAGTCAACGCATCTCGGAATTGTTGATGATTTGCAGGTTCTCACCTATGGGGAACCGGGTCAGCGAACCTTCAACCTCACCGCCAACAGCGAACGCGGCAGCGCGATCGTTTGGTTGGAAAAGGAGCAACTTTACAATATCGCGTTCTCTCTTGGCAATGCTCTCGAGCAGATGGATCCTTACGATGAGATCACAAGCAGAACGTTGCCGGACATCCCTCCCGATTCTGAAGGTGATGTAGATTTCAAGGCGGCCCGGATCGCGATGCAGTACGATGCAGGGCGCAAAGTGTTCCTTTTTGCGGCTGCTGGCGTCAGTTTGGAACAGATCGAGGCCGGCGAAGAGGACCCGGATCCGATCATTCTCCAGTTCGGCTTCTCCCACCAGCAGGCCGTGTTCGTAGCGAGACGCGGTATGGAGATCGTAGCTGCTGGTCGACCGATTTGCCCGTACTGCCATATCGCCGTCAACCAGGACGAAGGCCACCTCTGTGAACGACGCAACGGCCACAACACAGATCTCAGCGTGGCGATCCTCGACCAGTTGCAAAACGACGATGATTGATGTCGTACCATCCCGATGATTCAGCCCGACTCGGTTGCCGGATTGAGCCGCAAGGAGGTCGAGGAACGACTCGCCGAGTGGCCAATTAACGGCATCGGACTCCACCCCGGCGGTTCCAACTATGTTTTCGTCGTCCGTCTCAAAGAGGATGACGAGGAGATCTTTGCGATCTACAAACCCGCAGCCGGGGAACGACCGCTCCGCGATTTTCAATACGGAACCCTACACAATCGCGAGTGGTCGGCATACGTTCTTTCGGATGCACTCGGTTGGCCCGCGGTCCCTCCCACTGTAGTTCGGGAGGGCCCGCATGGTATCGGCAGCGTGCAGCTCTTCATCGATGCCGACTTCACGAAACACTACTTCAATCTGCGCGACGAACGTCTCGACGACTACACCCCTGTCGCAATGTTCGATGTGCTGGTGAATAACGCCGATCGAAAAGGTGGCGCTTGCCTGCTGGACGCTGACCACCGGATCTGGGCTGTGGACCATGGTTTGACCTTCAACCCGTTGGCGCGGCGGCGGACAGTGATGTTCGAATTCAACGGTACGCCTTACCCCGACGAACTGCTGAAATCGATCGAGAACATGATGCACAATCTCGAAGATGAGAAATCTGATTTACACAGAAAATTAGTTGGCGCGCTCGATGAACAGGAGATCGGATCGTTGCTTAGGCGCGGCAAGGAGATGCTCGAAAGTCGTCACTTTCCACACCTAGATCCGGATTGGAACGTACCGTGGCCGATGATTTGAGGACATTCAACATCGACGAGGCGCGCAGCATCGCGATCGCCTCAGCTGGACTAGCAAAACCGCGGCCGAAATCCGGCGAGGTCAGTCCGAACGACTTTGAGCGCGTCGCGCGCCAACTGAACATCGTGCAAGTCGACTCCGTAAACGTTCTGGTGCGCGCCCAGTACATGCCGTTCTTCTCGCGACTCGGGATCTACCCGTTGGAGATGCTGCACCGATACGCTTACGAAGATCGAAACATGTTCGAGTATTCGGTGCACGAAGCTTCGTTGGTTCCAATGGACCATTTGCCGATGATTCGCCATCGAATGGAAGAGTGGCGTCCTTGGCATCGGTGGTCCGAATTGATGGACGAGCATCCCGGCCTCCTAGATTCCATCGTCGAAGAGGTTGAGTCTCGCGGACCGACGGCGGTCGCGGATATTCAGAACAAGGGCGAACGCTACGGATATTGGGGTACTTCGACAGCGAAGTTAGTGTTGGAGACGTTGACGTATCAAGGTGTTCTCGCGGTATCGGACCGCATCAAGTCGCCTCGGCGATACGACCTTTTCGAGCGTGTAGTCTCGAACCAAACTACGTCGTACCACTCGCTTCCGAAACCCGAGGCGCATCGCGCAATGATGAAACTAGCGATTAAGTCGCTTGGTATCGGAACGATAGCGGACTGCGCGGACTACTACCGTATAAAGCGGAATGATGCTACCAAAGCGATAAGGCATCTCGTCGAGATTGGGGAAATAGAGCGTGTGAAGGTTGAAGGCGTTTCGAGAGAAATGTTCGCGGTTCCAGGTATCAAGGTACCGGGCTTGTCCTCTGACGTATCTGCAATCGTTTCGCCATTTGATCCGGTTGCGTGGTTCAGGGATCGGCTCGAGTGGCTTTTCGATTTCGAGTATCGGATCGAGATCTATACGCCGGTTAAGAAGCGGAAATACGGGTACTACGTGTTGCCGTTCATATTGGGAAATCGTTTTGTGGCACGGGTCGATCTGAAGGCGGATCGGCCCAAGAGAGTGTTGCGGGTACCGGGCGCTTTTCTGGAGGAGGGTTGGGATGAGGAAGAGGTGGCTGAGCGGCTTGCGTCGGAGTTGCGTTTGATGGCGGACTGGTTGGATCTGGATCGGATTGTGGTTGGTCGGCGTGGCGGATTAATCGGCGCATTGCGTTCGGCAGTCAAGCGCATGTGAGCGTAATCGAACCTATAATTCGCCGTAACAAAGCAGATGATCGACCGGGATCAAGAGACTATGAGCACTACAACCAATCGACTCACCGATGACCAGATAGCGGAGTACCGAGAAAACGGTTTCATCGGTGTGAACGACGTCTTTTCGATGGAGGAGGTCGAAGAGTTGCGTCGGGTCACTGACGAGTTCGTTCAGCAGTCCGCAGAACTGACCGAGCACACTGAAATGTTCGACCTTGATTTTGCGGCTGGACACAGTCGGGAGACGCCCAAGTTGCGACGCATCAAACAGCCGCACATGCGACATCCGGTTTACGAAGCTGCGATGCGTAAAGAGGGACTCCTTGACATCATCGAGCAACTGATCGGTCCTAACATCAAGTTGCATCACACAAAGCTGAACATGAAGGCACCAGGGGGTGGCGCGCAGGTCGAGTGGCATACCGACTGGGGCTTTTACCCGGCGACTAACGACGACATTCTTGAGATCGGGCTGACTTTCGACGATATGGAGATCGAGAATGGATGTTTGATGTGTATTCCGGGTTCGCACAGGTGGCCGGCGTTGAGCCATCATCAGGATGGGTATTTCATCGGTGCGGTATCGGAAGAGGATTTCGACATGGAGGAGGCGGTGCCGATACGGATCAAGGCTGGTGGCGTTTCGATCCACCACGTCAGAGCGTTGCACGGTTCGGCGCCGAACATATCGGATCGTCCTCGTCGTTTGTTGTTGATGGGGTATCAGGCAGCGGATGCTTGGCCGTTGCGCGGAGTTCCGGATTGGGATGCTTGGACATCGGACATGTTGCGTGGTGATGCAACGAACGAGCCTAGGTTGGAGTCGGTGCCGGTGATAATGCCATTGCCGGCGCATCCGGAGCCTTCGGGCTCGATCTTCGAACTGCAAGAGCAGCTTGAGACGTCGCATTTCGCGGCCGAACTCGATGCGGCAGGGATACAGAGTCAACAGCAACAGCAGTAGGGGTTTGTGAACTAGGATGCGAAGGATTGGGAAGGATTTTAAGGATGGGGAGATTCCTCGCTGCGCTCGGAATGACAGGGCGAGGGGCGCGGGAATGACGTGGATTGGCGCGGGTTTACGGGGTGGGCATCCCCCTGCGTTCGCTTCGCTGCGCGTCCCCCTTCGATTCTCGAAAGGGGAGTTTGGATTCCTCGCTGCGCTCGGAATGACAGCGCGAGTGGCGTGGGAATGACGTGGATTGGCGCGGGTTTACGGGGCGGGCATCCCCCTGCGTTCGCTTTGCTGCGCGTCCCCCTTCGATTCTCGAAAGGGGAGTTTGGATTCCTCGCTGCGCTCGGAATGACAGCGCGAGGGGCTCGGAATGACATGGA
>DAOUJE010000027.1:0-23408 GCA_034423055.1 Dehalococcoidia bacterium
GTAAACGGGGTGACCATCGCTGTGAGAACTCGTCCGATTTCTGCCATTTCAAACTCCCTTACACGCCGAATCTTACATCACGAGGATGTGAAACCGGCATCGACGCACCGATCCTTTGACGTCGGAGAACTTAGACTGCCGCGGCGATGCGTGGACAAACACTCTCGCGCGCCACACATTCGTCCATGATCTGCAACGCGTTGAGCGCCGCTCCCTTGCGTAAATTGTCTGCCGCCAGCCAGAAAACGACGCCGTTCTCGTGCGCGAGGTCTCGACGAACGCGCCCGATCATCACCTGATCCTCTCCCGCAGAGTTCGAAGGCATGGGATAGACCGACTCGTGCGGTTGATCCAAGAGCGTTATTCCAGGGAATTCAGCGATCGCCACTCGCGCCTCATCGACCGATATAGGGTCGTCGAACTCGACGGTTACCGATTCGCAGTGCGAAACCTCTACCGGGACACGAACGCAGGTAGACGCTAGGCGCAAATCCGGATCGCCGAGTATCTTCCGCGACTCGTTGACCATCTTCCACTCTTCCTTCGTGTAACCCTCTTCAATGAAGTCATCTACCTGCGGAAGTAGATTGAACGCGATGGGATGAGGATACTCGCTCGGTGGCGACATCTTTTCTCCACCCAACATCTCCCGCGACTGATCCAATAGTTCCGCCCTCGCCGCCGCACCAGTACCCGTCACTGACTGATAGGTCGAAACCGTCACCGAACTGATCTCCGCCAGGCCTCTGAGCGCCGCCAAAGCCATCACCAACGGCGTTGTCGTGCAATTCGGAATCGAGATGATACCCGAGTGCCACTCGACATCGGCGCCGTTGACTTCCGGAACCACGAGGGGAACAGCCGGATCCATGCGATACGCTGACCCGTCGTCGATCACCAATACCCCGCGCTTGACCGCTTCCGGTGCCAGCACCAAACTCACCTCGGATGACGCGGATATAAACGCCACGTCAACGCCGTCAAACGATTCGGGCGTCGCCTCCTCGACCATCAGCAGTTGTCCGCAATACTCCAGCTGCCTGCCGTGAGACCGCTTAGATGCCATAAGACGCAACTTTTCGGCCGGGTGGCCACGCTTGGCCAATAACTCAAGCGCAACGGCTCCGACCGCACCCGTTGCACCGACGATAGCGATTTCCAAAACTGGCGCCTGCATCTATATCTCCTGAGGCTTGAGATCGAACCGTCGCTCGGTTCGTTTTGTTTTCGAACGAAGTCGTTCAGCCCGACAAGCCAAGCACTTTATCGAGGCCAACGATCATGGATTTTTCGTCTACGACGCGGCGTACCGCGAGCATCACTCCTGGCATGAAGCTCTGACGGTCGACAGAATCGTGCAGCAGAGTCAGCGTTTGACCCAGTGCGCCGAACACGACCTCGTGGCGAGCCACGCGCCCGGGCATTCGTGCGCTGTGGACATTGATGCCACCGGTCGAGCCGCCTCGAGTCCCTTCCAGCAACTCTGTTTCCACGATGTTTTGATCGAAATCGCCGCCTTTACCTTCGAGCATCGCTTGAACAATTGACAGTGCCGTGCCGGATGGCGCGTCGATCTTCATCTCGTGGTGACTCTCGATGACGTCCGCATAGTCGAAGTAACTCGACGCGATCCGCGCCAAGTGGATCAAGACCACGCATCCGAGCGCGAAGTTAGAAGCTGAGATTACACCGACTCCGGCAGAAACTGCCTTTTCGCCGATGGCAGACAGCTCTTCCGGCGAAATCCCCGTCGAACCGGAAACACATCGAACACCGTTTGCGATGCACGTCCGCATTGCAGTCGTACCGCCATCCGCGTTCGTGAAGTCGACGACTACGTCGGGCTTCACAGTCGCGAAGAGTGCTTCGAGATCCGTCGCCAACGGGAGTTCTTTTCCGCCGGAGGTTTCAACCGTCGTCTTAGCGCCAGCGAATAGATCGGCACCTCCAACCGGAACCATTCCCGGCTCTTGCTCCACCGCATCTAACACGGTGGAGCCCACTCTCCCTAACACTCCGTTAACTGCAACAGCTATTTCGGACATGTCTACTTCGGATGCTGCTTACTTTCTGTCGTCGGCATTAACCGTTCCGGTTACTTGGATTCTAGGCTATCGGTCGCGTCGGTCGCGAGAGATCATCCGACGTCGCGGGCGCCGATCGCCCCCGTCCTCGAAATCGTCACGGCGGTTGTTCCGCCGACCACCTCGGTCGTAGTTGTCGCGCCTGTCGCCACGATCGAAATCGTCACGACGATCACGTCGGCCACCACGATCAAAGTTATCGCGTCTGCCGCCGCCGAAGTCGTCACGTCTGCCGCCGCGGTCACCGCCTCCGAAGTTGTCGCGACGACCACCGCCACCTCGGTCGAACCGACCGCCGCCTCGACCACCACGGTCTCCGCCGCGACCGCCACCGCGATTCCCTGGCCGCCGTCGTCCTACTGCTTCTTCAAGTGCGCGACCGTGATCGCCGTGACTGAGCTCTTCGATCCTTGCGCGGACTGAGAGGTCAACACGGCCGTTCTGGTCGACATTCACAACCATCACATCCAATTTGTCGCCTTCGTTGGCTACCGACTGGACATCCGGGACTCGAGTGTCGGACAGTTCGCTGATGTGGACCATGCCGTCTTTGCCAGGGATCAGGTTGACGAAGCAACCGAAGTCCATGATCTTGACGACCTTGCCGGTGTAGTTCTCGCCGACTTCAATGTCCTTAGTCATCGTGCGAATGTTGTCGATAGCACCTTGAACCTTGTCGGCCTCGGTGCCGCCGATGGTTACGCTGCCATCATCCTCAATGTTGACGCTTACGCCGAACTCTTCTTGGATACCGCGCACGTTAGCACCGCCTGGGCCTATCACCATGCCGATCTTGTCGGTCGGCACCTTGATCGTCGTCATGCGTGGCGCGCCATCGCGCAACTCGGTTCGTGGCGATGAGATCGTCTGCTCCATGTGCTCGAGAATCTCGAAGCGGGCGTTGCGTGCCTGTTCGAGCGCCTCAGACATGATCTCGAAGGTGATGCCTTTGACCTTGATATCCATCTGCAAAGCGGTGATGCCGTCACGCGTGCCAGCGACCTTGAAATCCATATCGCCAGCATGGTCTTCGGCACCTTGGATATCAGTCAACACCTTCGCAGCACCATTCTCGCCGGTAATCAGTCCCATCGCGATACCCGCGACCGGTGCTGATATAGGAACACCGCCATCCATCAGCGCAAGAGTTCCCGCACAAACGCTGGCCATCGAGGAAGAGCCGTTAGATTCCATGACCTCTGAAACCAAGCGGAGCGAGTATGGGAAATCGTCTTCAGAAGGGATAACCGGGCGTAGAGCGCGTTCGGCCAGCATTCCATGACCGACTTCGCGTCTTCCGGTAAAGCCGAACCGTCCTGCCTCACCCGTCGAGTAGGGCGGGAAGTTGTAGTGGTGCATGAAACGCTTCGTCGTGATCGGTGAAAGGTTGTCCAGGCGCTGCGCATCCGCGGCCGATGCCAATGTCAACACACCGAGAACTTGCGTCTCACCACGTTGGAATATCCCAGAACCATGTACGCGTGGAAGGTATCCCACCATCGAATCGAGGTCTCGTAATTCGTGCAAGACGCGACCATCAGGGCGTCGATCCTCAGCTAGGATGCTCTCGCGAACCGCCTCCTTCTCCAAGGAATATAGTTCCGTCTGCACGTGCAGCGCGTCGTGAGCATCGTCGCCGGAAGTCATCTCCGATTTAGCCTCGGACATGATCTCTCGAATCGCATCCTCGCGCGCTTCCTTGCCGCCACCAAGCTTCAACGCATCTTTGATCGCGTCGCCTACGCATTCCCGCGTAGCCGCTTTGGCTTCAAGCTCCGCTTCGGAAGGCTCCGGCGCTGCCCACTTGGTTTTCCCGACCTCGGCCTGCATCTCGCGAATGTGGGAAACGATTTCGCCATTAACTTCCTGAGCCAACTTCAACGCCTCGAGGATCACCTCCTCGGAAACGAAGTTCGCTCCAGCTTCAACCATCATGATGGCGTCAGCGGTGCCTGCGACGGTCAGTTCCAAGGCGGATGTCTCAAGTTCCTCGTACGTCGGATTGACCACGAGATCGCCGTCGATATAGCCGATGTTGCATGCCCCGACCGGGTCGTCGAACGGGATATCCGAGATCGCAAGCGCCGCCGAAGCTCCCACGATACCCAACGGCGCATGAGGGTTGACCTCGTCAGCGGCTAGGATCGTGATGATCAGCTGCGTCTCGTTGTGGTAGTTCTTGGGAAACAGCGGACGCAGAGGACGGTCGCACAATCGCGCGGCCAATATCGCCTCGGAATTAGGTCTACCTTCTCGCTTGAAGAACCCGCCGGGCATCTTGCCAGCTGCATACGCCTTTTCAGCGACATCCACTGTTAGAGGCAGAAAATCGACCCCTTGACGTGGTTCCTTGCTTGCCGTTGCCGTCGCCAGCAACACCAACTCGCCGTAACGGATCGTCACCGCGCCGCCAGCCTGTTTCGCCAGCCTGCCAGTCTCGAACGACATCATTCGGCCGCCGACTTCTATTTCGAATGTTCGAATCATTTTTCTTCTTTCTTGTTTTCTTCTTGTCTACCCGTTCACCGGGTGGCAATTCTTGGGTTGGTTGTGAGTACGATGATTGCGTCGTCTGTAGTCGATAGACGCGTGAAATACGCCATTAATGTCGATTCGGGATTGCCAACTTCATAGTTGCTGTCGTGGTACGCGCCTAGGTAAATGTCGTGCGCGGTCGGTTGAAAGGTTTAAGGGAGTTGTGAATGAAGCAGTGCCATCGTCTTGCCGACAATCTCGGCCAGCGATGGAGAACCGTTCAGCCACGGAGTCCCAACGCCTCAATCAGCGTTCGGTATCTGCGAACATCCTCTTTGGCGAGGTATCGGAGCAATCGTCGGCGTTTCCCGACGATCATTTGCAGGCCGCGTCTGCCAGCGGCATCGTGCTTGTGAACCTTGAAATGCTCTGTCAGTTCCCTGATCCGGTCCGTAAGGATCGCGATTTGGACCTCAGTAGAACCGGTATCCTTCTCGTGCTTGCGAAACTTCTCGATCGTCTGCGTCTTCGCTCTGGCGTCCAATCTCTTCTCTTTCATGCAAGCGCTGTTCGCAAGTGGGGTTTGAAGACGATCTGCCGCTACTCCGCCCTGCCAGCGCTTTGAATCTCTTTGATGCTTCCGCTAATTCGATTAGCTCAACCTAAAAGCATACCATCACCACGTCCGAATTCTCGATGCTGGTTGCAACTTCGCAACGTTCAGATGCCTTTCCTCGCGCTTCCAACTTCGCAAAATGAGTCGAAAGTCGGCGATTCACGCCTTGAAATGTAAAGCGCGATTGCCGCAACATCGTGTAACATTCTTCTATCGTGGCAAGGATCGCTGATCGTTGCATCCGAATAAGCGCGTTGCTTGCAAGAGCCGTCTTGACACATGCGCTAAAGCAGGCATAAGATTATTCAGTGTGCATCGAGCGGTGAGACTGGCGAAGTATGGCTGAGCTCCGTGCTTCGATGCCGACATCGTGGACTACGGCGATTGAGAGAACCTCGTGCCGAACGATCACGGTAATTGTTGCTTGAGACAAGCTAGTAATCTGAAAGCATCAGATTGGAGGACGGGTCCTCATGAATGAATCGCGTAGCCCGATGGATTCCTTGCGAGAAAACCCAATTGTGGCGGTAGTCGCCATATTGTCGGTTATCGCAATCATCATCTCGATCATCGGCCTAGCTGGCGCTGGTCCGCAAGGTGAACCAGGTCTGCCGGGAGCACCGGGCGAGCCGGGAGCACCAGGAGAACCGGGAGCACCGGGCGAGCCGGGAGCACCGGGCGAGCCGGGAGCACCGGGCGAGTCAGGCGCACCAGGCGAGCCGGGTAAGCCAGGACTGCCGGGAGACCCGGGCAAGCCGGGAGCACCGGGCGAGCCGGGAGAACCGGGTGAGCCGGGAGCACCGGGCGAGCCAGGGATACAAGGCCCGCAGGGCATTCCAGGTCTCGCAGGCGTACCCGGTCCGGCAGGCAAGGCCGGAGCCGATGGCGCCAGTGGACCGCAAGGTGAACCGGGAGACCCAGGTCCCCCTGGCGCACCAGGTCCAGCAGGTGCTGATGGTGCCGACAACTACGCCAACATCCAGTCGCTTGATGTGACGTACGCCATACCGACGATCATCTACGATGCAACAGGTACTATGGCCGATATCGTTGGATCAGGCTTTGAGGCAGGCGAGGCGGTTTCATTGACGGTTGCTGGAGCGTCCGTCAACGACTCGATCGGCAGCGCAACCGCCAACGACAGTGGTGCATTCTCTGTGAGAGTCACCTTGGATTCAGCCACTTATACGGCTGGCAGTGTTAACACTCTAGTCGCCACTGGCGACCAGGGTTCGCGAGCTTCTGCGGCGTTGATCGTCGTCAACGCTAAGGGCGACGCACCCGGTCAATAGGAACTTGCAGCGTGAAGCCGGCAACTGACTGGCTTCACGCTCAATCTCCTCAACGCAAGCACTTTAGAGGCGCAAGTCTCTGAAGTGCTTTTGCGCGTGTAATGAAACCTTCTTTTCGCGCGGCGGGCAGGACGCAGGGCGGAAGCGACAACAGGTATGCTTGGCCCGTACGGTACAAATCCCGTCTCCCCGATCAGGCATTTGCCTGGCTCATCTCTGCTTCAAAGAGGGTTAGAACGTACTGGGGATCCGGGTTGAAGATGAAATGGGACGAATGAGCGAGGGCATCATAGCCCATCTGCACAATCAGTAGTCTGTGATTCAGACTACGCCTCTTGCGCTTCGTTCGCCACTAAGCTGGCATCCCTTAGGAGCTGCTCCATCAAGAGGCTAAAGGTCAGGATACCGGCCACCTTCCCCTCTTCATCGAGCATGACCGCGGTTTCGTGCATCCGGTCTCGGAAATCATCGAACAACGTGGCAACCTGTTGAGTGACCGGTACCGGGAATATCGACGCACTGATCCAATCTCGGCAGATTGGAGAACCGCCATCGCTCTGTCTCAACCCTTGCAAAGCCTCGGCTTTGTGTATCGTCCCCAGCACCTCGTCAACCGTCTTGTCGTAGACAACGACGTTGTCTATGGACAGCTGATCCATCATCTGTACCACGTCTTCTAAAGCGGTGTCGGCGTGAACCGCAACAGTATCCGATATAGGCACCATGAAATCGTCGGCGCGCAAATCTTTGGAGGAGAGGTTTTGGAGGACGTTCAAGACGTTCTCTACTGGTTCATCACCACCGTCGCTCTGACTCTCTACATCATTCATGTAGTTCGCGACGCGGTTCAAGCGCAACCGGCGTCCAATGAAGCGGGACGGCCAGATCACAGGAGCCAACCAGATCTTGACCTCCTCGTAACAACCGCTCGCCATCCGGTTCAAAACCATCCGCATCGCAATGACGCTGATCAACACAGCCGCCGCAACACCCAGCACCAACCACATTTCGTTTTCGACTGAAAAAGTCGTCTGAGCCGCGCGATACGCCGAGATCACGATCGCGATGAACGACGCGCTACGTATCGTCGTTACCACGATCCGAGTCGCACGGTAATCACCTGCACTCCCAGGATTGAGGTCCGACGATTCCGTCGATGCCATGCCCAGCATCGCCGCAAGACCTTGCGGTTGCAACACGCTCAACGTCAGCGTCATGATCCCGTAGACGAACGCCGACAACGCTAGAACTGACCAAGGGACCCAATCTTCAGCCATCGTGGCATCCCCCGAATAAGCCTGTTGAAATCCATCGGTATCTGTTGCCTAAAGGATCGTCCGCATCTTTCATTTCATATCCTGTCGATCTACTCTGTGCCGTCGCAACCGCGGCACTCGATTTCGTTTTCCCCGAAGGTTCAGTCCCGCACCACCCCGTTGCCATGAACCCGGGCTGGCACGCCTAGAACCAACTCGCCATCGGCAACGTCCCGCGTCACTACCGCGCCCGCACCGGTCCGTGCTCCGGCACCCAATCGCAATGGCGCAATCAGCACGCAACCCGCACCAACCGACACGCCATCCGCTATCACCGTCTTCTGGACGCTGTGACCATCGAAATTAGCAGTCACTGTGCCCGCGCCGATGTTGACCGACCGACCAAGCTCAGCATCGCCGACAAATGAGAAATGCCCGACTTTGGAACCGTCTCCAATCCGACTAGACTTGACCTCAGCCTGCGTTCCGATATACGCATCCACACCTACTTCAGATCCAGCACGCACACGGCAGAAAGGGCCCACCTTCGCTTTAGACGCAATGTGAGAATCCTCCACCAATGCGTTTGGACCGATCTCCGCATCTCCCTCAACAACACTGCCACGTACCTCGGAACGGTTTTTGATTAAAGCACCAGGACGAACGTCCGACACATCCGTCACGCTCGAGAACGGATGTACCGTAGCGCCGTTGCCGATCCTCGAATCGGCGATGATTACATTCGGACCGATACATGCTCTGCTTTCGATCCGAGAACGTCCGAGAATGTGACTTCCGGCACCCACCCACGCCCCACGTTCCATCTCCGCTTGCGCGTCGATATAAACCGAGGTCGGGTCTTGAAATTCGACACCAGCATCAAGCGCGGCAATCACTGCCGCGTCTTGCGCGCGAGCCTCGCCGTAGCGACAAGTTCTGTCGCTCCTACTATCGCCAGGTTCTTCGCTATCGCTAGACATTCAACGTTTGAAACGTCGGAACCAAGAGGCATGCTCAAGGCGCGATCTTATATGCGCCAACCTTCGCTCTTGGAATATGATGGTTATCTTATCATCGCCCCGTACCGCTATCCAAGCGGCATGTTGCGCTCAAACGTCGATATCGGCAAATCATGAGCGTCGTCAGGTCTGATCAGTCCTCGCCCGGCCCTCTGCCTTCGCGTTCCTCGTCGCCAATCCTGTCTCCGCTGCCAAACACGCGGCGCACCCGCGCACGAACGGCCGAACCCCAAGCGTTCAGTTCCGACCGAACCGCAGCGCGGAACTCTGGCCCGTACTCTCCGATGTGGCGGAAACGTTTCCGGCGGTGACGCGCCAAGACTCGCCTATGTCGTCTGCGCAACAGCGACACTTCGGATATCAGGGCACGCCTCAGCACTCTTGCAGCCCTTGCCGGATCCGCATTCGCGCCACCGTCAGGCTCCACGATGATTCGATCTGCGATACCCATCGCCAACGCGTCATACGAAGTCAGACGCAACGACCTCGCAACTTCGGGCGCGCGGGCTCTGTCTCGCAACTCCGTCGCCGCACCAGCTTCGGGTGAGATCGGCGTATAGATGCTGTTCTCCATCATCATCATGCAGTCTGCGATGCTGAACGCCAACGCCGCCTCTGAGCCGCCCTCGCCGATCACTACCGACACCACTGGCGTCTCAATCCCGAGCATCACGTTGATCGTCTCGGCTATCTCGCTCGCCAGACCGTTCAACTCCTGGCCGATCCCTAGTTTCGGACCCGGAGTATCAACCAGAACCACTAAAGGCAGGTGAAAATCGTTAGCCATATTTGCAGCCCTGCGTGCTTTACGGAAACCAGTAACTCCGACGCCGCCACGGTCTAACTCCGCGTATCCAAATCTCTCAGTGAACGACTCCGTCGAACTATCTTCTTCCTGCGGTGCTTCTTCATCGTCCCTTATCTGCTCTTGAGCGACCACCATCACGGGATAGACGCCCAAATATCCGAGCCCTATCTTCACCCCTTCGTCGTCCGCACCGGACCTGTCGCCATGCAACTCTACAAAGTTGCGGAACAGCCGCGGAATGTACGCCGATGCCGTTGGACGGTCAGCCCGCCTGCTCAAGCGTACCGACTCCCACGCGTCTTGGCGACTCGGTCGGTATTCCACCGCGCGTCTTCGCGTTCGCCCGTCATCCTTGATGCTCTTGTCAAACAATCCCAGAAGCACCGAGAGTTGATCTCGCTGCTTGTCTCGGCTAACCACCATGTCGAGGTGACCATAAGTAAGCATCGCTTCAGCATTCGCATGATCACCAATGTCTGGCGACTCTTCGATCTCTCGCAATGCTCCCAACGATGCAAACGCGATGTGTGCTCCCGGTTCGCCGATACGGATATCCGACATCGAAGCGAAACTGGAAAGTATCTGTCCTGACGATGGATTCGCCAGTACAGAGATCAACGGAATACCACGTTCTCGAAGCGTCCGCGCCGCCACCACTGTCTTGGCCATCTGCGTCAGAGACAGCACGCCCTCTTGCAACCTCGCGCCGCCGCTCGTAGCGAATGTGATGACCGGCAACCGATGGCGCGCTGCAAGCTCAAACATACGCGCGACCTTCTCGCCAACTACGAGCCCCATGCTCCCACCGAGAAAACCAAAGTCGATCGCAATGATCGCGCATCGAGCACCGCCGATGCGAGCTATACCAGTCACTGCCGCCTCGGAGAGCCCAGTGCGCTCCTGATCGTTCAAAACGCGCACTTGGTACGACACTCGAGGCGAAAACACTAGCGGATCGATCGAGGTGATCCAACGGTGCGACTCTTCGAACGTTCCCGGGTCTACCAACGCCGCAATTCGCGACCGCGCCGAGATGTTGTAGTGAAAGCCGCATTGCGGGCAGACTCGAATTCTTTGGAACAACGCCGAACCGCCCAACTCGCTACCGCACACCAAACAGACCGAAAGCTCCTGCTCCAAATCAAGCGGCTCCTGTTCGACCACTTTCGCAACGTCGTCATCATCAAACGCGTCGCCGAATTCGGGATATAGGGGTTTAATCGTCACGAGATGGAATGCAATGCGCGGATCAGGCGCGCCCACAATGGGGGCTATCCAGCATTGTAAAGCCGCTCTCATCAATTGGCATCAACATCGATGCCACACACCCGATACCGAACTACGGCTTAGAGAAATATCTACATGCCGTTCAGACGACGAAACTACGACAAATTGCTGATGACTTGCCGCGGTTTTCCCGGCTCACCCGGACCGACGATTCCCGCGTCCTCCAACTCGTCCATTAAACGAGCCGCCCGCGGATAACCGATCCGCAAACGTCGTTGCAGTAACGAAGTCGACAGCGTCTTCTGACTCTTCGCCATCGTTGAAGCCTGCATGAATAAAGCGTCACCACTATCTTCGGAGAGCCCTGACATGCTGAACTCATCGTCATCGGCCGCTTCGTCAACATCAAGCTGCGGCAACGGTGGCGCACCGACGTGCTTCCAAAACTCAACGGTCGTTTCGATTTCCTCCTCGCTGAGGAACGCGCCTTGGACTCGCACTGGCTGGCTAAGATCGATCGGCTTATAAAGCATGTCGCCTTTGCCCAACAGACGGTCAGCTCCAGTGGCGTCCAAAATCGTACGACTGTCAACCTGCGAGCCAACTGCGAAGCTGATGCGCGATGGGAAGTTAGCTTTGATCAATCCAGTAACCACATCGACCGACGGGCGTTGAGTTGCAACAACCAGATGTACCCCCGTCGCCCTGCCCAGCTGTGCCAACCTGACGAGCAGTTGCTCAACCTCGCTGGAGGAGGTCAGCATCAAGTCGGCGAGTTCATCAACCAGTATCAGCAGGTACGGCATCTTGAACGCGCTTTTTTCGTTGTAGGACGTGATGTTCTTGACACCAGAAGCCTCGAGCGTCGAGAAACGATCCATCATCTCTTTGACCAACGCCTTTAGAGCTTTCACCGCTCGCTCCGGCTCAACGATCACTGGCGCATATAGATGTGGAATGCCCTGATACGGCGTCAACTCCACGCGCTTGGGATCGATCATCACCATCCGAAGATCCAGCGGCGTACGGGTCATCAGCAAACCCGTCACGATCGTGTTCATGCAAACGCTCTTGCCAGAACCCGTCGCGCCAGCAACCAGCGTGTGCGGCATCTTCGCGAAATCTGCCATTACCGGGTCGCCGCCACTACCCATGCCTAATGGGACCGGCAACGCAGCATCCTCAGCAAATTCTGACCACTCCGGTGAATCCATCACCGTCCGCAAATTGACTGGTGTCGGCCGCGCGTTTGGAACTTCTATGCCTACCACCGACGATCCAGGAACTACCGATTCGAATCTGATGTTGGGCGACGACAACGCCAGCGCGATGTCTTTCTCCCGGTTGAGAATCGTGTCGACGCGGACTCGTTGTCGCGGAGCCTTCGAGTTCGTGCCTCCGCCCTTCCATCCCGGCTTGAGCCCGTACATCGTCACTGTTGGACCCACTCGCACCTGATCAACAGTCACTGCGATTCCGTGGTCACTCAACGTTTCTTCGATAAGGTCGCTCGTTGCTTTGATCTCCGCCGTTGCAACACCGCCTTTTGGCGGCTTCGATAGATTCTTTACCGATGGCAAGCGCCATGGAAATGCGTTCATGGCCGCTTCTACCGCCGCGCCCGACGTGATCATCTCGAGTGCTTCTTCAGTGGCTTCGCTGATGCCATGGTCCGAAACAGCCACGTCAGCCTCAGCTTCGAAGAATTCCTCAGCACCGTCATACACTTCGTCATTCGATACATCAGGAACATCGTCTCCGATATGGTCTCCTACCGCGACGAACTCAGGCAAGCCGTCCTGCGCCGCGATCGATGAGTGCGAGACAGCTGAAGCGTCGTTCTGGACTACAGACTTCCAACCTTCATCGGACTCCAACTGGTCATCGACATTGAATCGATCCTCGACGATGATCGTGTTGCCAATATCCACTACAAATTCGTCAGATGCATCTAACACGTCACCTCTGATCTCTGGTGTCGGATCTTTGCGCTTCGGCTCTGGGATGTCATCTAACGCACTCATATGCAGAGTTGTCGCGCCTCCAACCTCATCGTCTCCTTCAGCGCCTTCGACCCCAACGCCGGACTTATCTCGATGGCGTTTGCTCGCGATGGTGGACGCCGCTCCCCCAGCCATCATGAACAGACTCACCGATGCCGACATTGCCATCAACGCAACGATCCATACTACCTTGAGCCCCATTCCGAATGCCGCCGGAAATTGGAATGCTGCGCCGATCGCAAATAGCGCCCCGGCGCGCACCCAAGCCAATGCCTGTTGCCACAGCACTAGATCGTATCGATGCCAATCGTAGGGTTCACGGGCCAGAATCTCACCGAAACGCCCACCCATCGTCGCACCAGTTACAGAGCCGAGAGGCGCGTCGAATATGCCCAAGACCGTCGCACCGCCGAGCACGATTATCAACGAGGAAATCGTCTCACGAAAACGGCTGATCATCCATCGCGTCTGATTGAGCACAAGGTAGACGAACAACACGCCCCACAATCCGAGCGGTAACGCCCCGTAACCGACGTTCGCCATGACTTCCTCGCGGAAAAGAAAGCCCGTGACACCAGCGGCAGCGAACAGTACGAAAAAGACGATGTGGCGAGTTAGAGTTAGGCGGCTTATCCCACCGTTCGCGGAGGTTGTTTCGAGATCGTTCTCAGGTTTTTCTGTACTCTTGCCGCGTCTCGACGATCTGACAGGCTCTTCGTCTGCCAGCCCGTTCTCTTCATTCAGCGCGTCCAGGTTGTAGCTCAATTTCGGTCACCACGATCAACGGCCTGCGCTTGGTCCTGCGGTAAAAAAATCGACCCAAGCAAGCCCGAGCTAGTCGGTCCATCTCATTCCAATCTACGAGATCGGCAACCACTGGTTCAATAGCTTGGCTCAACGCTTCAGAAGCATCTTTCATCAATCGTGGCTCATCCGCAGCGTCCACAAACCCCGATGTCACCAGTTGCGGACGCCCAATCAACACACCTTCGTCGCGCACCATAGTCACGAACACTACGCCATCGCTGGCCAACGATTTGCGCTCCTCCATGACGCTCGAATCGATGTCCCATTCGCCCTGACCCTGAATCAAAACGTAGCCTGCAGGAACCTGATCGATCACCGAAATCCCTCGCTCGTCGAGCTCCAAAACATCGCCGTCACCAATCAGCTTTACGTTTTCTTCCGGCACTCCCATATCTACCGCGATCTCGGTGTGTGCCTTGAGCATCCGGTACTCGCCATGGATCGGCGTGAAATGCTCCGGCCGCAGGATGCTGAACATCGTCTTCAACTCATCGCGCTTCGCGTGCCCGGAAACGTGCACCGGTCGCGAATTCGCAGTGACCACCCGTACGTTTCTTCGAGCGAGGTTGTTCATAACCTCGTTGACCGCGATTTCGTTGCCCGGAATCGTCCGTGCAGACAGTATCAACGTGTCATCCTCAACCAACTTCACCTCGCGGTGGTCTCCACGTGCCATCCGAGATATTCCAGCCTCGAACTCACCTTGGCTCCCCGTGGTCATGATAATCACTTCATCGTCCGGCAAGCTGTTCGCCTCATTGATGTTGATGCGAATCCCCGGCGGTATGTGAAGGTGACCCACCTCTTCTGCAAGACGGGTGTTTTCGATCATGCTTCTGCCAATGATCGCGACCCGACGCCCGATCTCCTGAGCCGCATCCACAACCATCTGGATCCGCGCGATCTGCGTCGAAAAACTGGCGATTATCACTCGACCCTTCGATTCGGCGATCGCCCCGTAGATCGCCTCAGCGGCGATCCGGTCTGATCGGGAAGATCCATCATCCTCCGCATTAGTCGAATCGGACATCAGCAACCGCACACCACGCTGTCCGATCTCGCTGAGTGCTTGGTAGTCAGTAGGCAACCCGAGCATTGGCTCGTTGTCTAGCTTGAAATCCCCTGTATGCAAGATACCGCCCTGGGGAGTGTCCAGATAGATGCTGCAAGAGTCCGGGATGCTGTGGCATACACTGATCCACTGCACTCCGAAATCCCCGAAACGGTAGTCGCGTTCCAGCCGCACAGAGTTCACCTGTACACCCGAAAATCGACGCCCTCCAGATTTCTTCAACTCCCGCCTGATCATCTCGGCGGCCAAGCGAGGCGCGTAAATCGGCGCGTCGATAATCCGCATCAAATGGGGCAACCCGCCGATGTGGTCGAGATGACCATGCGTGACCAGCACGGCGCGAACTCGGTTGCGGTTCTGACGAACGTATTCCATGTCCGGAATCACCCGTTCGATGCCCGGAGTGTTGTATTCCGGGAACTGCACCCCGCAGTCGATAACCAACAAGTCGTCGTCAGTCTCGACAACCATCATGTTCATCCCGACCTCGCCCAAACCACCGAGCGGAATTATTCGGACCGCCGATTCGCCGTATTCCAAACTGTCGTCATTCATGCGTAGTTCCAAGTCTTATTTCGGGTGTCGTGCAGCGCATCTTTCGCCTGCGACGACGATTTTGGTAATACCCGCCAAAACCGCTCATGGTTAGAAAAACGAAGCTTGACGGTCATCCACGACAACATCTGGCTCTTCATTCTCAGCCGCTTCCGCCGCCGCATCCATGGCGCGCTTCTTTCGCATCTCTGCATCAACCTCTTCCGGTGTCTGCGCTCGCTCGAAAAGTTCAACTGGGTCCTCACCGACATCCGTTTTGGCCGCTTCGTCCGACACGATTTTTTCTGCTTCCTGAAGTACGAACGAGGCGGGTTTCGTTTCAGTCGTTCTCGGACTGGTTTCTTCGATGGAGTGCCTCATAGGCTCTTCCATCCTTTCGCGCTTGACGCGGATGCCTTCCAAAATCGCTTCGCGGAGGTTGTGTATGCCTTCGCGAAGCATCTCTGCGTTGGATGGGTTGCGAAGACCGGCAGACGGATGCAAAAGAGGCATCAACACCCGGTCATCTTGTCGGAAAATCTTGCCATTGCTCGCAGTGATGCGAAGACTCGGGTTGAACCAACCCAACGCGTGTCTGCCAAGCGGAACGATAACCAAAGGGTCGATCGCTTCGATCTGTTCTCGCAAATAGTTCGAGCATTGCTCGACTTCTGCGCGCTCGGGGTCCCGATTTCCAGGCGGTCGACACTTGACGACATTGGCGATGTAGACATCATCTCGTCGCATGGGAAGCGACTGGATCAGCTCATCTAGGAATTTGCCCGCTCTGCCCACGAACGGCCGGCCTGACAGGTCTTCATCTCGCCCAGGGCCCTCTCCGACAAACATGATCTCCGCGGTTGGCGATCCTTCGCCAGGAACGGTGTTCGTCCGTGTATCCGCCAACGGGCATTTCCGACATTTCGACACGGCATCGGCAATCGCTTCGAGCTTTTCAGATGCCGATTCGTACGACTTGGAATCTCCTTCAACCATTTCAGAATTCAAGGCTACCACCGTCGGTAACGGCGAGTCGCAACAAAACATAGAGCGGCAACGGGTTTCCGTGCCGCTCCAGATTGACCTCGCTTGGGGTGGCTTTTCCGCCACGCCCTACAGCGTGCGGACTTAACCGCCGATCGGTTAACCCGTGACTCCCTTGCCCTCAAGGTAGTCTACCGCGTTCTGAACCGTCTCGATCGTCTCGGCTTCGTCGTCCGAGATCTCTACCGGGTTGTCGTCGGTGCTGAACTCCTCTTCGAATGCCATGATCAACTCAACGACATCCAAAGAATCCGCATCGAGATCCTCGGTGAATGACGATTCGGGCGAGATTTCGTCTTCGTCCACGCTTAATTTTTCGGCTGTAATTGCCCGCACTCGATCCAAGATTGATGACATCGTTATTTGCTCTCCCGAGCTTGATTAACCGCTGATTCTCGTCTACGCCGTTACGTGGCGACGCAACCGCAATTATATACCTGCGCTAACATAACTATCCGCTCAACCGTTGCGCTTTACGCAGAACCGTCGTCTCGACCAGTATCTCTCACAATCGCGCCGAGAACACCGTTAACAAATCTGCCAGAACCTTCAGCATCGAACATCTGCGACAGCTTGACCGCTTCGTTGATGATTACTGCGGTCCGAGTCTTGGGATACATTTCCAACTCGACCAATGCCACCCGAAGGACATTCCTAACTACCGGCGATGCTTCCTGCATCGTCCGACGCTTCGAGTATCGATTCAATCGACGGTCCAGTTCCGTCCGTCGTTCCTCAACCTCGGTCGCAAGCGAAGAAACAAATCGCCTTGGTCTCTTGTTCAACTCCATCTCCGAGGTCACCCACTCGACACATTTCATTACCGGACGATTCGTGAGGTCAGATTCGTAGAGGGCTAGAACCGCCGCTGCCCGGGCGCCGGTCTTGTCGCGCGGGATCGCTTCGAAATCGGGAGCGTCAGCATCGAAGTCGCGCGTCCACACTCGTGCGCGCTCGTCAGAAACGACCGACAACCAATTGCTAGTTTCATTGGCGCGAGTCGAGGTCATCGGATAGTACGTATTTCTAGAGCACCGCCGTCAATGTTCGGCGCCAAATTAAAGCGATGCAGGGAATTCAGTTGACCGGGGCAGAGGCTATGCCGCCGCGAAGTCGCACGCCGCGTCGTACTCACTGATGTTGACTATCTTCGCCCGACGGTCAATGCGCTTGATCATACCGCTGAGAATCTTGCCATTGCCCATCTCTACGAACTCGTTGACACCGTTGTCCAACATGTGCCGGATGCCGCTGCTCCACTGGACGCACGACGTCAACTGACGGCGCAACTCGCTCTTGACCTCATCCGCCGTCTCCAATGGCTTTGCGTCGACGTTGCCAATGATCGGAACCAAAGGGTCGTTAAATTCCGTAGCGTCTATCGCTTCGTTCAAGCCACTCTGTGCCGGTGACATCAAGCCAGAATGGAAAGCACCGCCTACGCTCAATGGGATCGCCTTCTTGGCGCCACGAGCCGAAGCCATGTCAAGAGCCACCGCCAGTCCGCGGTGTTCGCCAGCGATGATGATCTGCTCGGGCGTGTTGACGGTCGACATGTCAACGCCAGCCTCTCGGCAGATCTCGGCGACGGTCACTTCGTCGATACCGATCAGCGCAGCCATCCCACCCGGTCGCTCATCGCACGCCAGCTGCATCAGCCGCCCACGTTCGCAAACTAAGCCTACCGCGTCCGACACCGAAAGCACGCCGGCGACGACCAACGCGGAGTACTCTCCGAGGCTATGACCGGCAGTCATGTCCGGTATCGCGACCGACTCGGTCGTCTCTTCTAGCGCCCGCCAAGCGGCGATCGACGTGGTCAAGATTGCGGGTTGCGCGTTCTCAGTACGAGTCAGCTCATCCGCGGGACCGTTGAACATGATCTCGCTAAGCTCTCGACCCAGAACATCGTCCACTTCGTCGAAGACTTCCCGCGCCGAACTTGAGTTCAGATACAGGTCCTTTCCCATACCCACCGCTTGCGATCCCTGTCCGGGGAAGACGAATGCAGTAGATCCTGATTCTGCGAGCCCCGTGGTTCGATGTAGGGTCATTTCGCTCTCCAAGATGATGTTTTCAGGCGGCTAATCTGCTGGTTAGCGACGCAACTGTTGTTCAGTTGCACCGATGGTATCAACTTTCAGTGGTTTCGACCTCGAAGGCGTTCGATTTCGGCCAGTTGCCCTTCACGGTCCGTCCTTTGTAGTTTCCGCACTCCGGGCATACCCGATGCGGTGGAATACGAATGTCGCCACAGGGGCAACGCACCAACGTCGGCAAGCCGATCGCGTGATGCGCGGCTCGGTTGCCTTTTCGGGCTCGGGTGTGCTTTTTCTTGGGAAGCGGGGGCATGTCACCTACTACTCAGTGGTTTGGGAGTTTGAGGGGTTGATTCTGATGCTTCTGCGAAGGTTCATCCAGCTTTGCACATGCAATTGCCAGCGTTGAGGTCGCCTGAACAGCCAGAGCACATACCCTTACATGCGGGATCGCACAGTGGGTTCATCGGCAACGCAGCACTCAGTCCTTGCCAAAGCGCGGTCGATATGTCTAACACGTTCGCTGAATCGATTATCAACGCCTCGTCGTTTTCATCTGTTCCGTAGTCTTCAAACCATCCTCGATGGCTTGTCATCAGATCGGCGTTTAACGGTCTGAACTCCTCAGCGAAGTTGAGACTGAGCGGCATCACGGTATCTACCAGACACCTCGAGCACTCGGCATCAAACTGGGCCTCGACCTTTACATCGGCGAAGACCGTCCGATCTGTGCGCATCAGTTTGCCTCGTGCCTCGACCTCGTGGAACAACAGCCCGTCGCTCTCCAAAGTCTCGTTCGCGAAATGGAACCGAAGCTCATCGCCCACTGAACCAGTCAATAGACTCGATACATTGAACAGCATGGCATTCGAATCCAAACACGCGCACCGAGGCGCGGTCAATAAACGCAACCCAGTCAATATTAAATCCACCAAACGAATCTTGTCAATACGCCCGGCAATCATGTCTTTGATGCACCATAATCCTCATCCACCCGTAGATTTATGCGACGCTCCTCGTCATTCCCGCGTAGGCGGGAATCCACATTGGCAACCGAGGTTCGAGACATGCAAGCCGCCACTACATCAATCTGTCTCCTCGCCATCTTCGCATCTCTCCTCGTCATCGTCTTTCCGTCGCCTTCTCCTCATGTAGAGGTCCATTAGCACTGCCGATACGATAGCAGCCAAGATCAAGAAGATGAGAATGCACGTGAGGTGCTTCTGTATCACGATGGTGATTCGCGTTAACGCGTCCCAGATGAAAGACACTATCGCTCCGATGCCGGTCGCCTGATCCCGTTCCTCCACGGGCGGCGTCGGAGTGGGAAGCGGTGTCGCCGCTGGCGAAGGCATCGCCGTCGGATCGGGCGCGACTTCAGGCTCCGTCGTCGGGGACACTTCCGGTGCCTTGATCGCCGTCGCGGTCGGTGTGTGCGTCGGCATCGCTGTTGGCGTATACGTTGCCGTCGGCGTAGGCGTATACGTCGCGGTGGCGGTTGGCGTGGGTGTCAGCGTTGCCGTCGCAGTCGGCGTGAGTGTAGCTGTTGCCGTTGCTGTTGGCGTATAAGTTGCTGTCGGTGTGGGTGTCAAAGTCGCGGTGGCGGTTGGCGTGGGTGTCAGCGTTGCCGTCGCGGTAGCAGTTGGCGTGAATGTAGCCGTTACAACCGGTGCAAATGTCGGCGTTATCGTCGGCGTACGTGTCACCGTCGCGGTAGCAGTGGGCGTGGGGTCGCGGGCGGTAGTAAGTGTCGGCGTCGCGGTAGCAGTCGGTGTGTGCGTCGGCGTTGCTGTCGATGTAGGTGTCAACGTCGCAGTGGCGGTTGGTATGGGAGCTGTCGTTGCCGTCGCGGTCGGCGTGTGTGTAGCCGTTGCCGTCGGTATTGGCGTAAACGTCGCCGTTACCACCAGCGACTCCCTTCGAGGCGGACTCGGCGGCACGCCATCGTCGTCAGCCACCAGAACCGTAACCGCGCCGCCCGTGATGCCGTCATACTCGGAGTCTAGGCTCGTCGCCGTATGGCTTATAGTCACTACTTCGTCGCTGGTGTCCGGATCATCAACACCAGCAACCGCCACCGCCTGCGGTCGACTCCAGTTTCCCGACACGCCCGCAGTGAACACCAGCGCCGACGGCGTGAATCCTGCCGCTCCCAAGTCGCTGCTTGAAGGCCTGACCGTAACATCGGCTGTCGGCTCCGTGTTCAGCGCCACGGTATAGACGGCTGCGTCACCACCCTCCGTCACCGTGAGCGCCGTACGGTTCACCTTGAAACCGGCGATATCATTGTCGACAATCGTGAGGATCAGCGGCTCCGCAGTGAGCGATGGATTGGTGCTTCGGGCACGTAAAACTATGGTCTCTCCACCATCCGCTCGAAGGTCGTCGATGATGGTCAGCAGCACCGATCCCCGTGTCTGGTCCTCGGAGATAGTTATAGTGCTGGGCGACAGAGTGTAATCGCTGGAAGTGGCAGTGCCGGTAGTGGAGAGGACGACCCTGGTTCCACCCGCGGGTGCAGGTTCGTCGAGACGCACGGTAACAGTGACCGGATCCTCACCCTCAGCAGGCCGCGAACTGGCAGACAAGGTCAAAGAACTCGGCAGAATCTCGTCATCGGCAACTGTTACTGCCACCGACGCGACCGAAATGCCAGCATATTTACCATCATCGCTACTTGCGGTGTGACTTATCGTCACGCTTTCGTGATTCGCATCAGCATCCCCCACTCCAGACACCGTGACAGTTTGCGCTATGCTCCAGTTGCTCCCGTCGAAAGTCAACGATGCCGGCGCGAACGTAGCCGCACCAGTATCGCTACTGCTAGGAGTGATCGTCACAGTCGCGGTCGGACGGCTCGTTAGCACGACGGTGTAGGTACCCGATCCCCCTTCGCGTATCGACAGCGAACTTTCGCTCACGTCCACACCCGCTGAGTCGTCGTCTTCGATCGTGACGGTGATCCCGGAAACACTGGTGATGCTGGCAGCATCCTCAGTCACCGCAATCACCAGATCCTCATCGTCTTCCGCGATATCGTCATCAACGATCGCCAAAGTGCCAGTTCCCGTCGCAGACCCTTGTGCGATCGTGATCGTGCTGTCCAAGGTGTAGTCGTCGGTCACGGTTGCTGTGGATCCCGATCCGCGCGCCAGAGTCACCGTAACCGCGCCCGCAGTAGCAGCCCTGTCCAGCGTGGCGGTCAAAGTCAAGTTGCCCGCACTCTCGCTGTGCGGCGGTGCCGGATTCACGCTCAACGTCAGCGTCGAAGGATCGTTGTCGTCCACATTCACCGTCAGGGCAGACAATGTCAAGGCGTTGTATTTCGCGTCCGTGCTGGTGACCGTGTAGTTGACCTTCGCCGATTCGTCCGACGCGTCGTTGTCTTCGGCGGCTGCAACGACGAAGCTCTTCGCGGTCTCCCAGTTCGCAGGAGTGAATGTCAACGATGTCTCTGATACCGTAACCGCACCCGAATCGGTGCTGGCTATCCCTACAACGACATTGGACGTAGGTTCGGTCGCGATACTCAGACTGACGCTTCGAGACTGGCCTTCTGTCAACGACAGAGTCCCGGATGGCGTCGCAGCCATACTCGCCGAGTCGTCGTCCTCAATCGTGATCGTGGCGCCGGTCACATCAATCTCGACAGCAACATTGTTTTCAGTTGCGCTGGCATCGAGGACGATGTTCTCGCTGTCCTCATCCACCTTGTCGTCGACCACAGTCAAGCTCACATCCTTCGTTTTTTCGCACATCTCGAACTCGCTCGGAAGAGTATAGTCGGGCGAACTGGTAGTGCTGGAGGTGTCGGCACTCAGAGAGACCTTGACAGGATAGTAGCTAGACCAACCATCGAGATCGGCGGTCACGTCGATCGTTCCTACGTTTTCTTGAGCTGTCTCGGGCATAGAGCTCAAGGCAAGCGATGGAGTGTACATCTCTCCGATGCTCAGCTTTAACTCGACCTGATCATTCTCGGTCCAGGCGATCGGTGGGCAGCTCCAAAACACGGCAGTACTTGCCGTTCTCTTGACGATGCGGCTGTTCTCAAAGGAGTATGGTGCGTTATCGACGTACAGCGTGAAGCTTGGAATAGGGTTCGCTATCACCCTGTCGATTTCGAGGGTTAGATTCCCTGAGTTTTCACCGATTACGATGAAACTATGGCGTTCGCCGCCGTGTATGAACGCGTAGCTGCTAAGAACATCTGGGTTGTCGCACTTGGTACTGTCACTATCCGACCTGCAACCGCGGGTGTTACGGTCGAGTGGTTTCGCATTTAGCGTGGCAGACCATATCTCATCGCCCGCCGCCGGTTCGGCAGGTGTGACAGTGACGGGGTTGGTCCATCCGCTGTCGGGATTGATGCCATTGACCGCCCTCACTTGCACCTCGTATGCAGTGCCGTTGGTCAGCCCGGTGATGTAGTAAGCGCGAGTCGTGCCTGCGACCTTTTGAGCGGTCCAATCCCCCGCAGGGTCTGAACCCACAGCCTTGGTGCGCCAACGCACAAAGTAGTTGATTATCTTAGTGCCGCCCTTGTCGCTCGGTTCGTCCCAAGTAACGCTTAATCCTCTGTCGGCAGCACCAGCGGAGACGTTTGTCGGTTCGCCAGGCGCGTTCCAAGTGGTCACCAAGACGGTATCCGAAGAGGCTTGTACGGGGTTGCAGCGGCCGTATGGGATAAGGTGTGTGCGTACGTGATAGGCCGTGCCTTTAGCGAATCCCGAGAACGACCTTGTATTTGCGCCACCGCCCGATGAAAACTGAGAGATGCCAGAGGGAACGTCGTGATTGCAACTCCGCCCAGCCGAAGGCCAATCGTCCGCGGCCAGTTTGATCTGAACCCGAACCCCGTGTCCAGCCGTTGAGTCAAATTTGACTATGATCGTCGGTCCGCCGTTGCGGGCCCCCAGGGTTACTGTTACGTTCTGCGGAACCGGGAGGTTGGTTCCTTGCCCCGCAGCGGACGGGACATCGTGCAAAAACAGCAGGCCCGCAACCGCGATAACCGCCAACGTGGACAGGAGTAGATTCCAAGTAGACACTGCATTAAGTGCCCAGATGTTGCCCATCAGGCTGAATCACCCCCGGTAAATTCGGGGGGGGGGGGGGGGGGGATTTTCTCC
>DAOUJE010000028.1:0-27170 GCA_034423055.1 Dehalococcoidia bacterium
ATCAGCAGAGACAGGATTGTTGTCTTACCCGCGCCGGTTGGACCCACGAGGGCGATGGTGTGGCCGGCCGGAACATCGAAACTGACGTTTTGGAGGATGGGCTCACCTTCCGAATAGTGGAAGAAGACGTGTTCGAAGCGCACGTCGCCTTTGGCGGATTCGAGCGTTCGGCTACCAGGTCTATCGACAACTTCGGGCTCCACGTCCATCATCTCGAAGATGCGTGTCCCTGACGCCATGGCTCGTTGCATAGAGCCGTACTGCATGGTGAGATTCATCACAGGTTCGAAGAACCGCTGGATATAGAGCGCGAATGCGACCAGCACGCCCACCTCGAGGGCGTTGTCCAAAACGAGGGATCCGCCGAAGAATATGACGAGCGCGAGGGCAAGGGCGGAAAGGAACTCGACAGCCGGGAAGAGGACAGCCTGCATCCTGCCTGCTTCGAGATTGGCGCCAAGGTTCTCCGAATTGGCCGCACCGAACGATCGGATGTTCGCGTTCTCCCGGTTCATGCTCTGGACGGCGCGAACACCGGAGATATTCTCCTGAAGGCCAGCGTTAACAGCGGCAATAGCGTAACGCGCTCTCATGAAAGCCCGGCGCGCGAACCTCTGCCAGACCACCATCATCAAGACGAGCAACGGGATAACCAGCAGCGTTATCGCTGCTAGTTGAGCGTCTAGTATGAACATCGCGGTGATGATTCCGGTGAGGCTGAGAACATCCGCGAAGGTGACGATCAATATGGACAGAAACTCCTGAAGTTGTTGCACGTCGTTCTGGACGACGGACATCACTCGCCCGACTTCGTTCCGGTTGTGGTAATTCATGGACAGGCCTTGGAGGTGGCGAAAGAGTCCCACTCGCAATGTATAGAGGACTTTCTGTCCGACGAGAGCCATCGTGCTCAGGTGGACGAACTGGGCACCGTACTGCAGTAGCGCAATGCTTAGGAAAATCGGGACGACAATGTTCAGTCCAGACAGGTCGCCGGTGCGCACGTAACTGTCGATAATCAAGGCGACCATCCACGGCAGTGCGACCACGGCTCCTGTGTAGACGATCACCGCCGCGAGTGTGAGGAGCAGCTTGGGCCAGTAGGGCAGTAGGTACCGTAAGAGGCGCGTCACCACGGTGTGGTCGTAAATCTGACCTCCTTCGTCTTCGTCTTGTTCCGCGCCGAATCGGCTCGACATCCCGCGGCGGAAGGTACCTCTCCCGCCGCGGGCCATCCATCCGCCGCCGCCCATCATCATCGGGTATCACCTCCGAGAGTCGCTGGCGAGCCGTTGAGGTCTTCTTCCAGAGGTCGCAGTTGCAGGTCGTAAGTCCTGCGGTAGAAACCGTTGCGTTCGAGTAGCTGGTCGTGTGCGCCGCGCTCAACGACTTGGCCGTTCTCTAGAGCCAAGATCAGGTCGGCACTTCGGATGGTGGAGAGCCGGTGCGCGATCACGAAAGTTGTACGGCCTTTGATCACGTGGTCCAGGGCTTGCTGGAGCCTATGTTCGGTCGCCATGTCTACGCTTGAGGTCGAGTCGTCAAGGATGAGAACAGGAGGGTCTAGGAGGATTGTTCTGGCGATAGCGAGCCGTTGACGCTGGCCTCCGGAGAGCGTTATGCCACGTTCGCCAACCCAAGTGGAGTAGCCGTCGGGCAGGGTTTCGATGAAGTCGTGAAGTTGGGCGATCTTCGCTGCTTCGACGACGCGATCCATGTCCACATCGTCGACGCCGTAGGCTATGTTGTCCCTAATGCTGGCGGCGAAGACGAATGCGTCCTGCATGACGATACCGACGTTGTGCCTTAGTGAAGAGAGGGTGACGTCCCTGACGTCATAGCCGTCGATGGTGATGCGGCCCTCAGAAACGTCGTAGAACCGGGGAATGACGTGGGCGATTGTGCTCTTGCCGGAGCCGGGGCCTCCAAGAAGCGCGACGACCTGACCAGGTTCGACTTCGAAATCGATGTTTCGGACTGCGCTTCCGGATTCGTTGTAGCTGACCGAGACGTTTTCGAATGCTACATGTCCAGTTGCTCGAGGTAGAGGCGCGGCGTCTGGTTTTTCGGCGACGGGAGACTCGGCATCCAGCACATCGTATAGACGTTGTCCAGCCGACGAAGCGCGGGAGAAGGTGTTGACCATCCAGCCGCTCATCCTGATGGGCATTCCGAGGAGGCCCATGTAAAGGATGAATGATGCCAAGCCTCCCGGTGTGATCCTGTCGACGGCGACCTCACGTCCGCCGAACCAGAGGATTGCGCCGGTCGCCGCGGTGAAGATGAAGGTCATCAACGAGCCTTGGGACGCAAAAACGCGGGTTGCCGAGTAGGTGAGATTCGCGACGGCGTTGGATCTAGCATTGAACTTCGCCTCCTCGAAACCCTGCGCGCCGAACGCCTTGACCACCTTTACCCCCGACAAATTCTCCTGGAGGACGGTGGTCATCGCGCCCATTTCCTCTTGCACTTTCATCCAAGTCGGGCGGAGGACGTTGGACATGGCGAGTGCCCTCCACAGGATCAAGGGCACGAAGGCCATGCTGACAATAGCAAGTCGCCAATTGGTTGTAGCCATGAGGACTGAGACTGCGCCTACCATCACGAATATCGAAAGACCACGCACCATGCCCATGCTGATGAACATGCGGACAGCCTCGACATCCTGAGTGGCCTTGGACATGAGATCGCCCGTCTGTTCCTTGTCAAAGAAACCGAAGCTCATGCCCTGAAGCTTTTTGAAGAAATCTTCCCGAAGGTCGAAAGCGCTCCTCTGGGAAAGGGATTCGGAGAGGTATCGCTGGCTAAACGAAAAAAGTCCTCTCAGCAGACTGAACAGCACTATCACGCCGGCGAGCAGGAGAAGGCGGCTCTGGAGTCCGCTGGCAAGAGCCTCATCGATGGCGTCGCCCAGAATTCTCGGTATGACCATCGCTGACAGGGTGGACGCCACCATCGCCGCGTATGCGCCGACGAGGTACCACTTATGCCTGAAGGCATACTTCGTAAGACGAAACACCACCCTCATACGCGAGTTTCCTCGGTTTGTTCTTCGCGCGCGCCGTTCGCATGTCGGTGATTCGGCCTGCGGGTGGCATCGGACAGGATTTTCAGTGCCGGGACCACGGTTTCAAGCTCTTCATCGCTCAAGTTGGCGGCAAGTGATTCGATCTTTGCTGCTCGTAGGGACCAGAATCCCTCGACTGCGTCCTTGCCCGCGGTGGTGATAGAGCAAACCACGGCTCGCCGATCCTTTGGATCCTGCTTGCGTTCCACCAATCCTTTTGCGACGAGTCGGTCGATCATGGTCGTGGCGGACGGCATCTCCACGTTGAGCCTTTTGGCGATGCCACTCATGCGACGTGGCCCGTCGGCCAAGAGAAAGAGCGTCTTGGCCTGCGGCATGGTCAGATTCAGGCCGGACCATGCCGACGTTTGACCGGAGCGTAAATGGCTTTGCACGCGCTCTAGGTGCTTGGCCAGCTTTTTGACCAGCCTCCCACGGGACTGCATAGACACATCCTAATAGTTAGCGACTCGCTAAACAATATCAATATCCGCTCCCTTTGTCAACCACATACACACAGCCACGTGAAATGTTTCTTTGCTGTACCCAGATGTGGCTGCGGCTCAAGACCGGGCTAACACTGCTTGTCCGAACGGGGTGTCTGCCAAGCGCCACTGGCCGGAGAGTTTGCCGCCGTCGATGATGAGTTCGGTTCCGGTCATGTAGCTGGATTCGTCGGAAGCTAGGAAGAGGACGCCGTAGCCGATCTCTTCTGGGGTGCCCATTCGGCCCATGGGCCTGTCGGCTGCTTCGGAGTCGCCTATCTGTTGGGATCCGGCGTGGAGCATCTGAGTGTCGATTGCGCCGGGGTGGACCGAGTTGGCCCTGATGCCGTCGCGGGCGTATTGTATCGCCGTGCATTTGGCGAGCAGATGGACGGCGGCCTTGGAAGCGTTGTAGGCGGCGGACCACGCTTGACCCACGAGTCCGGCACCGGACGATATGTTGATGATAGATCCGCCACCGGCGCGTCTCATGTGCGGGATCACTTCCCTGGTGCCGAGGAACGTGCCCTTGCCGTTTACCGCCATCACGTGATCCCAGTCTTCGACGGTCGTCTCTTCCACCGTGGCATAGTGCGCCGCTGCCGCGTTGTTGACGAGCACGTTGATTTTCCCATAGCGAGCGATGACTTCGCTGACCCCGTTGGCCCAGTCGTCCTCGCTGGTGATGTCTAGCCTTTGAAAGAACGCATCACCGCCGGACTCGTTGATATCGGCTGCGACTTGTCGTCCCTTTTCTTCGTCGATGTCGGCGATGCAGACCTTTGCGCCTTCTTGTGTGAATAGTCGTGCGGATGCGGCACCGATTCCGCTTGCAGCTCCGGTAATGATGGCGACCTTGCCTTCAAGCCTCATGGTTTGAACTCATCCTTCCTCTATGCTTTATCCTCCGCAATCCTAAACGAGGACTCGCACAGTCCCCTTTCGTGCAAACGAAAGGGGACGCGATCAAGCGAAGCGAGATCGCAGGAGTATGCCCCCTCACTCCGCCCGCATACCCCGCTCGCTATGCTCGCGCCCCTTTCGTCCACGAAAGGGGCTGGGCTTCCCTCGCTTCGCGAATGGGAGGGCGCATGGTGGCTACAATACCTAGGTGTAGGTAAATGAGAGAAAGCGAAGCGTAAATCGGAGCTAAAAATGGCTGGCAAGGCGTCTGAAAAGTCGATGAGTTTCGAGGAGAGAGTAGCCGCGGCGAAGGCTGCGGGTAAGCCGGTGTTGCTAAGCGGTGGGAACCCTCAGATTGCGAAAGGGGATGGTGATGCGCCGGTGCAGGCGTATATTGCGGCGATGCCAGAGTGGAAGCAGGGGATCGGGCGCTGGCTGGACGAGTTGATCGACCGGGAGGTGCCGGATGTGAAGAAGGCAGTGCGCTGGAACTCTCCGTTCTATGGAGTCGAGGGTATGGGGTGGTTTGCGAGTATGCATGTGTTCACCCGGCATGTGAAGGTGACGTTTATGAACGGAGGTTCGCTGGACCCTTTGCCGCCTTTGGTGGGCAAAAACCCGGAAGAGCGGTGGGTGAACATTCCGGAAGACGGTTGGGATGAGGGTCAGATGGCGGAGTGGGTGCGGCAGTCGGCGGGGTTGCCGGGATGGGATGGGTTTTGAGGGGGATTAGCGCGCGTCGCAATGTCGGATGGGTGTAACGCATTTGTAAAGGAGGCCTGGGATGGCTTTGCAGTTGGATCACACGATCGTGCCGGCTTACGACAAGGTGAAGTCGGCGAAGTTGATCGCCCGGCTTTTCGGGCTTGAATACAACGGTACGTGGGGACATTTCGCGCCGGTGAAGGTGAACGATGTCCTGACGCTGGATTTCGACGATTCGGACGACCCGCGGTCGAACCATTATGCCTTTCTGGCGTCGGACGAGGAGTTCGATGCGGTGTTGCAACGCGTCAAGGACGAAGGCATGGCATTTGGCAGCGGACCGCGATCAAGAGCAGATGGCAAGATCAATCACTTGCACCAAGGTAGAGGGTTTTACTTCGAGTGCGAGAATGGGCACGTCTGGGAAGTGATTACGCACACGTACGTGACGGACTAAGGAGTGTGGGTTCCCGCCTGCGAGGGAAAGACAGTGGGTTGCGAGGGAACGACAGTGGGTTGCGAGGGAAAGACAGTGGGCTGTGTGTCGGGTGTACCTCTGTTTGGTGCGCTCGCGTCTCCCTTCGGGACGAAATGGGACAAAGTTGGTGCGCTCAGTGTGACGAAACTTGACCGCCGTCGATGTTTATTGATTGGCCGCTGATCCAGTGGGCTTCTTCGGAGCAGAGGAAGACGCTGGTATCGGGTTAGGTTTCTTGCGCAACTTCAGTTTGGATCCATGCGATTAACTCCTCAATCGGCCTCATTTCGGCGAGTCTCTTTGTGAGTTTGTGGGTTGTGCTTTGGCCTTCTGCCATTCGGACTAGGGAGCCTGCACCGCCTTCAGAGAGGATGCCTTTGCGCCATGCGTTGAAGACGATTTTGTCGGGGCAGATGCCTAGGCAGAGGAGGTAGTTGTAGGTGCGGTCTAGACGGACGTGGTTGAACTGGAAAGTTCCGTTTGCGCCTAGAGATGCGGTTTTGACTTCGAAGCGTTGTCTGGCGATTTGGAGGTCGGTGGGTGAGGTGCGGGAGCCGTTGGAGACGGGAATATTGGCGGCTGAGAGGTATCGTCGGATGAAGTTTTCGCCGATCTGACCTCGGTTGGTGTTGCCTAGTTGTCGGTAACCTTCGAGCCGTGAGCCGCGCCAGATCGACTCAGGTGAATGTTCCTCGATTACCTCGACCATGAGGTCGATGGGATCGATGTTGGCGGGGTTTATTGGGGAGGTTCCCATTTTCCGCGGTCTTGACCTCGTTTCCAGAAGACGAGGAAGTATGAGTGGTTCTTACGGGCGTGGACTTGTTTGATCATGCGGCTCACGCCGGGTCGGTTCTTCCGTACGACTACAAGGAGGTCTTCAGCGACGAAACCCATGTCTTCGTAGGCGTTGATGATTTCGACGTGGGTGAAGCGTTGTCGGTTTGCGCAGACTTCGTCTTGGCATTTGACGATGAATACACCTCGGTCGCGAAGGACTCGATGGGCTTCGATGCCAGCTTGGATGTAGAGGTCAAGGACGGCGTCGTGGTACTTGCTGCCAGTTTGTCCCTCTAAGCGGTTGTTTGCGTAGTACTTTTCGAATGCTTGGTGGGATTGATGTGCACTGCCGCCGGGGGAGTGCATGTAAGGAGGGTCGAGTACTACGCAGTCGATTTCGGCGTCTTTGTATGGGAGGTTGCGACAATCGATGCCGGTTTTGATGTCGGTGGGTCTGATGTCGTAGAGGTCTGGTTGGACGTTTCGCCAGAATACGCCTTCGCCGTAGGTGACGTCGGCGACGGTGCTGCCATGTTGGACGTAGAGGTCTAGGATTTTGGGAAAGACAGCGTCGTTGCCTTCAAGGTAGGCGCTAAAGACGAGATCGTTGCTTGGGGTGCCTTGACGAACTACGCGTTTGGGGGTTTGGATGGGAGTGGGTGTTTCTTCTTCGACTGCTTCGTCGATTAATGGAAAGATAAGGTTTTGCGTCATGGCTGATTGGGTGAGCAGAGGAAATGGGATTTTGTTTGGTTGTGGTGAATTCTATCAGTCGAGAGGCACGACTAATGCGACGAAACTTGACCACCGTCGATGTTGATGGACTGGCCGCTGATCCAGTGGGCTTCCTCTGAACAAAGGAAGACGATGGTGCTGGCAACGTCGGCTCCGGTGCCTGGGCGGCCCATGGGGATGTTCGACTCCAGCCGCTCCCAGTCGTCGCGGCCGCCGGGAGTGTTGTCTCGCTTGTTGTCCCAGCGTGAGGTGTCGATCACACCGGGGCAGACGGTGTTGACGTTGATGTTGTAGTCTCCGAGTTCTTTGGAGAGGCTGCCGGTTAGCCCCTGGAGGCTCATGTTGGCGACGACGTATGCGGCGAAGTTGCGGGGTTGGATCTTGCCGGCGATCGACGATACCATGATGATGCTTCCGCCGTTTCCCTGTCGGATCATCGTCTGTGCCGCCGCTTTGGAGGCGTAGTAGGAGCCGTGAACCTTGATGTCGAGGACGCGGTGCCAGATGGCATCGTCGAGCTCTATCACCGGAACGCGGTCTTCGGCCATCGCGAATGCGGCGTTATTGACGAGAATGTCGACGGATCCGAGTTCTGCGACGGTTTGCTCGACGATTCCTCGTGCTTGTGCGGAGTCGCCCAAGTCGGCGACTATGGCTAAGGCGCGGCGGCCCATGGTGCGGATCTCGTCGGCGACGCTTTCGATGTCTCGCCAGCCCATAGCTTTTTCGTCGTCGGGGAAGGTGTCGGGTGACCGTCCGGTTCCAGTGACTGCGACGTCGGAACCGGCTTGCGCCAAGGCGAGTGCGGTGTCTCTACCGATGCCACGATAGCGTCCTGCGCCGGTGACGATTGCGACTTTTCCTGAGAGGTCTGGCATGACGGGTTCCTTTGGGTGATACTCGCGAATGTACAGGTTGGTAATTTTATGTGTGAGGTTTTATGCCGCGAACATGCCGCTCATGCCGGAGTCATGCCGCTGGAGCGGCATGTTCACTGTTGGGGTGTTTTGTGGTGTTATTCGGAGTGTGGTGCGGGATATAAGTTGAATATGGGCGTTTGCAGGTTGTGTGATGATGGTTTTCGAAGGATATCGGGGTGTGAATGGAGTGGGAATTTAGAACAAAATCGGCATTTCAGCGGCAAAACAGCGGCATGATTAGTTTTTGAACAAGTTCAAAAAGTTGTATGAACCGGGTTCCCGCCTGCGCGGGAATGACAGGTGGTCCCGTATCGGGGTACGGGACAAGCTTAAGGATTGGCTGGAATCCAGCCGCGGTTTTGGCGCCAGTTGGGGGCGAGGTCGGAGAATCGGTTGAGGGTTAGGCCAGAGATGTCGATGTCGGATTTGCCGTGGATGACTAGGTCGCTGACTACTTTGCCGGTGGCGGGTGCGATTCCGAATCCGTGGGCAGATGCGGTGACGACGATGTAGTTGCTGGGGGAGTCTGGGATGTCGATGATGGGCATGTAGTCTGGGGCCTGTTCGACGATTCCGGCCCAGCTTCGGATCACGGGTACATCGGCTACTGCCGGTAAGAGTTCTGCGAGACGTCGGGCGATGTTCCTGATGAGGGGCGTGTTGGGTTTGGCTGGTTCGGTGGTCAGGCCGACGTCGATCCACTCGTGAGCACCTCCGCCGAAAAGCAAGTTGCCTCTGGCGGCTTGTCGTCCGTAGAGTCCGTTGCCGACCAAGGCGATGTCGAAGAGCGGTTCTAGCGGTGCGGTGGCGATGATCTCGACTCTAGCGGGAGCGACGGGGACGTGAACGCCGACCATGTCCGCGAGGAGCGCGGTCTGGGGGCCGGCTGCCGCGACTACGAAATCGGTGCCGATGTCGCCAGCAGTCGTTTCGACAGACGTTACCTTGTCGTCTTCAACGTTGATGCCGGTTACGGCGGTGTTCTGATAGAGCCTACCGCCGAGGTCTTGAAATGCCCATGCGAATGCTTGGACCGCGCGTTGAGGGTTGGCATGACCGCCGTTTGCGAAGAAGAGTCCGCCGAGTGTCCGTCCGGAGATGCCGGGGATCATGTCGCGGATCTGGGAAGGGTCGAGTTGTTCGACGCTGATGCCGTGGCGTAGGGCATGATCGTGTTCAGTGAGTATGTCGCCCATTTCCTCTTCGGATACTGCGACTTGGATTCTGCCCTGATGAATGAACTCAGTGGGATAGCCAAGTTCATCATCGAGCGTCGCCCACAACCTGACGGATTCGACAGCGAGCGGTATAAGAGCAGGTTCGTCGGTGCGTTCGCTGATCATCCCGCCGTTTCGCCCGGAAGCTTCACCGCCGACCATTCCTTTTTCGACGACTACGACGTCCTTGCCGGCTTTGGCGAGGAAGTAGGCTGAACTCAGTCCCGAAACACCGCCGCCAATGACGACTATTTCTGCTTTGTTCATGGGGATAGTGATGTTAAAGGTTATTCGGAGTTTGGTGTTTTAGTTGCGTCGTATGCCCCGCGTCTACCCCTGCATACCCCTGCGTTCTTGTGTCGGTCTTCTTGGGCTCCGCGCCTGCGGTGCATACCCCTGCGTTCTTGTGTCGGTCTCTTGGGCTCCGCGTCCCCTTTCGTCACGAAAGGGGACGGCCATCGCTATCCCAGCACTTTGTTGTTTGGGCTGAACCACTTGGGCCACTGGTTGCGTACATCTTCGGATTCGTCGTCGGGCCACATAACGTTAAGTGGTAACGGGCGCAAAGGCGCGCGGTAGGTACTTAAGGGAACGTCGGCGATGACGGTATTCGACTCTTCGGCGAGTAGCAGCGCGACTTGCTCTCGGCAGTTTCTGCCTTGGCATGTGCCCGTTCCGGCGCGTGTCAGTCGCTTGACCTGGTTCGGGTTTACCGGGTTGTCTTTGAGTTGAGTTTGGAGGTTGCGACGGCTCATCTGCTCCGATCCCCACTTGAGATAGCGTGGAGGTTCCAAGTCGATGATCTCGGCACGAGTGACTTCCTCGCACTGGCAGGCGAAGATATCTTGACTGCTGGCGTTGGCCAGAGAGTGGAGCCATTTCTTCCAGAGGGTGTGGACTTCTGTTGGTGATGGAGTGGCATTCGAAACTACCGGTAGCCCCCTTTGTCCCCCGTATCGGGGTACGGGGCAGGCCCCGGACATTTCCCCCGTCAACGGGGGAAACCCTGTGGTGCTAGCACCGAGTGATTCGGCGGCGGCGATTCCGGCGATGCGGCCTTGATCGCGGGCGATGTCGGGGTTGAGGATCATTGCGTCATGGAAGCCCGCGGCGTCGCCAGCGACGAATACGCTGTCGACGCTTGTCTGCATACTGTTGTCGTGAGTCGGTACATAGCCGCCAAGTTCGGACTTGAATGCGAGGTCGCAGTCGAGAAGGCTGAGGATTTCGATGTTTGGGACGAGTCCGATGGCGAGACAGATAGTGTCGGCTGAGATGACCTTTTCGGTGCCAGCGATGGGCTCAAGATTGTCGTCGATTTCGACCAGCACTACAGATTCGATATTACCGTTGCTGCCAACTGCTTGCTTGACAGAGTGGGAGGTGTAGAGTTCGACACCTTTGGATTGCAGATCTGTCGCAAGAGTTTTGTCGCCTTGCACGGAAGGCGCGATGTCCACGATGGTGGCTACTTCAATGCCGTTATCGATCGCCATTTTTGCGGTGTTGAGTCCTAGATTGCCGGTGCCGAGGACGACCATGCGCTGAGCGGAGAGCGTTTCATAGCGACTCATCAGTGAGTGGGCGCCGTTGGCTCCCATCGTTCCCGAAAGATCACAACCTGCGAATCCTATGGATAGGTCGCGGGATCCGGTGGCTACGATGAGGCGGTCGTACTTCATCATCCAAGACCGTTCGTGGTCGGCTAATCCGATTTGTGGGCCGTCTAGGAGTCTGCTGTTTTCGCTATTGCAGAATGCGCCCCATACGCAGGTGCCGAGTTGGATGTCGACGCCGGATTCTTCGGCTTCAGCCAGGGCTTCATTGGCCGCAGCCACGCGCTCTGTCATTGCAGCCCGGTCGCTTAGTGCGTCGTCGAATCGGTGACCGAAAAACAGAGGGACGTTCAGTCCAGCCATGGAGGTAGGGACGGGGTTCTCGTCGATGAGGGTTACTGGAACACCGGCTTTGGCCGCTTCGATGGCGGCGGCTGTACCCGATACCCCCGCACCTACTACTACGAGCGGTCTGGATTCCATGTGAGTTCCTCTATGTTGCCCTTGATTGATCAGTTACTGTTTACGCGGTCTGGTAGGGCGGTGCTAAGGGCTTTAGTGTAGTTGGCGCCAAATCCGCAGCAGGTGCCTATGACTTGGGCTCCGGCTTCGATCCACTTGGCGGCTTCTTGCGTCAGCTCATCCGCGGTCTCTTCGTTGGCTACGCTGCTGTCCTGCCAGGTCGCGAGGTAGTCGGTCCTGCCCGCATCAGGGTAGAGGACGACGGTTCCGGACCATTGATCCATGACGACTTGCAGGGCGGCGGTGGTCTCGGATATTCGACTGTGGAAGATGCTGATGGCGTCGGGGTTGAGCGAAGCGACCTCTTTGACAGCTTCGGCGAGGGTCATGTCGTAGTTGACGGAGCGCCAGCTCGATGTCCACAACGGCATTCCCATGCCGATGCTGTAGGCGTTGCGCTCGTCGCCGAAATTCATTCTGACCGTCTCACTGTCGGACGCTACGGATGCGGTGAAACCGACCCAGACCGGGAGCCCAGTGGCTTTCGCGGCTTCAGCGGCGATCATCCTGGAATCGTTGTCGGCCCACATGTTCTCCATGATGAAGAAGTCGATGCCGGACTCGGCGAGGATGTCGGCTTGCTCATCGGCGTAGGCACGGAGCTCTTCCGCAGGGAGGCTGGCGCCATAACCGAAGCCGGTACCGCCTAGAAGTGTGCCGGTCCTCTGGTCGCGGACGGGGATCCGGCACGAGATTGCTCCAGCGATGTAGATATCCCTGTCGACATCCACCCGATCTCGTGCTTCCCGTGCGGCATCAACAGCGCGGACGTTGATCTCTCTAACCAGATCTGGGTAGCCCGAAGCCTCGAGCGCGGGACGGATGGTGTTGAAGGTGTTGGTCGTGATGACGTCGGCACCGGCGCGGATGTAACGCTCGTGCATCTGTCGCACGGTGGACGGGTGCGTGTAGTTGCCGGGTCCGCACCATGACGCCGGATGCATGGGCACCCCCATGGACTGCAACTCCGTCCCAATCGCGCCGTCTAAGATAATCACCTCGCCGTTATCGATGCGGCTTTTCAGTTGCTCATAGTTAGCCATCGGATGGTCCTCCCCTCGTTGTCTGACGGGGCTCAGCGCGGTATGCGTTAGATGCACATATTATGCGGCGTGAATCGGGAGAATGCGCGGCATCTGAAGGATGATTTCGTAGGATTTTTGGCTGATGTTGGAGGTGATCGATCAGGTAGGGGTGGCTGCGTTCGAGAATGAACTGAAGATTTGGTGGAGGGACCCTAAGGCTCATCGAAACCGAGCGTTGCTAGAACCTTTTCTGCGATTTCCATCGCGTTGGATCGCTGGACTTCTAGGAGGGTAAATGCGTGGCGGTTGACGGCTTTGACCATCAGTGCGTTATAAACGATTGTGCGTTCGAGGAACTTGTCGATCATCCTTCGTTCGCGAGGAGATTTCGAGCAGTACCGGCTTTCGGCGCGGATCCTCTGCCGAAATACCTCGTCGCTGGCTGTTAGCCATACCGCGCCAATCTTTTCGAAATCCAAGCTCGCGGCAAATTCGGGCCACAACGCCGATCCCTCTAGGACTACCCCCGTTGTCGACGTGTCGTTAGAGTACGACGCGATGATGGACTCTACCTTTGACCAAACGTTGATGCGGTAATGTCGGAGGACGTCCTCGATCAACTCTTCGACTGAGAGGCTTAGGTAGTGCTCTGCGACATCGTCTGGCACCTTGTCCGGCGCCGATCTCCACGGGCGGCCGGGATGCCGCGCCAAGCTGTCGGTGGAGACGTGTGTCCAGCCTAACTTCGCTGCCAGCGATGCGGCGATCGTAGATTTGCCGACGTGGGATGATCCGCCGATGAGGATTACTTTTGGGATGGTAGCCATGCCAACAGGGCGGTGGCGATCAGAATGCAGAGCGTTGTAGTAGCGAGATATTGTATCCCGCCTTCCCCGATGGATGCATGGGAGATTCTGATGCCGAATGGAAGTGACCAAAGGGTTGCCATTTTTCCAAGGGTAGAACAGGGCTGCCTTAGATAGCTATGCGTGGGTTAATGTGGGATTGCTCCACTTAACGCGCGTTATCTGGCGCGTCGCATACACTTTCAGCAGCGGTGATCGTTTAACGAAAAAGACCGCAAAAATGGTTGGAGGGGGTAGGTTCCGACGGTGAGTTTCGGCTCTTCTTCGTATTCAGTGGAGGAGGGATCGTCAATCACCGTCACCGTCGAATTGAGCCATCGGAGCAGCCATGTCATCAGGGTGCCGATCAAGATGTCGGGCGGCACCGACCAGAGAGTCGCCTTCACCAACCGCTCTACCTCCGGAACGTTCACCATCAACGCCAAAGATGACGATGACTGCGACGACGAGACGGTGAATCTGAGCTTCGGCACTCTGCCGTCCACTGTCTCACGCACACCTTCGCCGTCCGGCGCGACGGTCACCATTCGTGACAACGATGTCTGTGCGAGTTTCGGATCGGATACATACACGGTGAGCGAAGGATCCGGTACGGACATCACCGTCAATCTCAGCCGGGCGAGCAGCCAGAATCTGGAAATTCCGATCACGGTGTCGGCGGGCAGGGCCGAGAGCGGAGATTACGTCGTGCGCGGCCTGACCGACGGCAAACTGTCTATCTCTGCGGGTAAACAGTCGGCGAACTTCACGATCGTCGCCAACCAGGAACCTGACAGAGACGACGAGACTGTGAACCTGCAAATCGGCGACCCGCCGCCCGGCGTGGCCGAGGGCACGCAGGCCAGCGCTATTGTCACCATCCTCGACGACGAGGATGTATCGGTGAGCTTCGAGCATCCGTCGTACACGGTAAACGAAGAGGAGTCCGTCGGTGTCAAGGTCCAACTGAACGGGCGGAGAAGCCAGAAACTCGAGATACCGATTACGGTGTCGAACGGCACGGCCGAGGACGACGACTACGATGTTGACGATCTGGAAGACGGCATATTGCTCTTGATCTTCAGCGCGTGGCACAATTCGGAGAGATTCTGGATCGGTGCCGACGATGACCTTGACAGGGACGACGAGACCGTGAATCTCGGCTTCGGCGATCTGCCGTCCGGTGTGCGCAGGGGCTCAACGCCCAGAGCCACGGTCACGATCAAAGAGCCAAATGTCCCACCGAGCTTCAAAGAGGGCCCAAGGACAATCCGGTCGGTCGCGGAGAACACGGTGCGGAACACCGATATCGGGAGTCGTGTTGAAGCTTCAGATGCCAATGGAGACACCCTTACCTATTCGCTAACCGGCACCGATTCCGACGCGTTCACAATAGGTGCGATCAGCGGGCAGATCCGGACTTACGCTCCTCTGGACTTCGAGACCAAGAACCGCTACTCGGTCGTTGTCAAGGTCAACGATGGGAGAGGCGGCACAGACAGCATTGATATCACGATCAACGTCACCGATGTCGACGAGCCACCAGACACACCTTCAGCTCCAACCGTCACTTCCAACGGAACTACGAGCTTGAATGTCACATGGTCAGCACCCGCGAACACCGGACCGCCGATCAACGATTATGACGTCCGGTATCGCGCTGGCAACAGCGGACCATTCACAGATGCCAGTCATACCGGCACTGCTAGGCAGACGACCATCTCCAACCTTGATCCAGGCGCGGCTTACGAGATTCAGGTGCGGGCAAAGAACGCCGAAGGAACAAGCGACTGGTCGGTTTCGGGAACCGGGTCTACAGACGCACTCCCCACGATCACGATTGAGGCGGAGCACGAATCTGTGATCGAAGGTGCGCCGGTCAAGTTCATTCTGACAGCGGACCCCGCGCCGGTAGCCAACCTCATAGTTAAAGTGAGTGTCGGAGAAACTGGTCTGTTCCTCAGCGGCGCGCCACCGTCACAGATTAGGATCGCGGCGGGAAGTACGACGGGGGAGATCGTTCTGCAGACGATGGATGACAGCATTGACGAGCCCAATGGAGACATTGACGCCACGATCTTGCCGGGAACGGGCTACAGCGTCGGGAATCCCCCTTCCGCAACGGTGACCGTCGAGGATAACGACGACCCGCCGTTGCCCACGATAACGATTGAGCGACATCCAGAAACCAATAGCGTCATTGACGAGGGCGACGGTGCCGAGTTCAGGTTGGAGGCAGCCCCTGCGCCCACAGCGGACCTTGCGGTGCTAGTGAGTATCACCGAAACAGGATCATTTATTCGCCCCGGCGAGTCACTGGCGCGAACCATCACCATCCGAACCGGGGAAACGACTGCAGACTTTACAGTCCAGACGGTGGATGACGACGAGGATGAGCACAACGGCGACATAACGGTGGAGGTCAGACGCGACGATACCAAGTACGCATTAGGAAACCCCTTCGTCGCGGTCGTGCGCGTTTCGGATGACGACCAGCCTGACCCCCCGGCCGAACTACGGGCCAATGGAAACCTTGACAGCGACGGCGACGTCACGCTGCGGTGGAAACCGATCCAAGGAGCAAGCGGATATGGTGTGCGATACACCGAAGAGCGGTGCGATTCGCGTGGGATTTGCGATACCTATAGGAGTTGGCGGACGCCGACAGAGGAGGACCTGACGATAACGGACCAAACGATAAGCGGAGAGTCTGTGAAACAGGCCAACCTAGGAGGACTGTCCGAAGATACCCTGTACCGCATACAGGTGCGGTCAACGATTGTGAGCGATTCTTTCTGGTCCCACGATGATTTCGCCTTGGTATTTCCAACTGACTCGCCGCTCGGCGACAGGACGGTAGCGACGGCACCCTTCCACGGCCATCAACCCGAGAATGTGCGGGGCAGTCATGAGTTTCGCTACGTGACATGCACTGGGACCGTATCGACTGAGCTTGAGACGCCCGATCGGAATGCCGCAGCGATAGCCCGCGACATCGAGAATGCCATAGAAAAATGGGAATCCACGGTCGTCTGGGAAAGCGGTGGAAACAACATCGTAACGGCCACGAGCTACCGCCCTGCTGGAGGCGAGAACTGCACGCACCCTCTGATACCCATCCCGTTCTTCAATTTCCTCGCCGAGATCCCGTCGGGAGACGACCGGTTTGAGGTCAAGTTCGTCTCAGACGAGAGAATTGAGGCGGCATGTGACCCTACCGACGATCGAGAAACCCCCATACCCGGGTGCTGGTTGTCGGCAAGCTGGTTGTCCCCCGGTATCGACCAGATAACGAAAGGCACGATTCTCATCAACGAATCCCTAGGGGGTGCCCATTGGAACGCCCAAATAGCAGGGGCTGACAGTTGCACGCGACTTCATGAATTAGTCATCCATGAGGCCGGCCACGCCTTCGGCATCGGCAAGACAGTGGCCGAGGTTATACCGAGAATCAAATTCGATTTCAACCGCCATCCCTTCAATACAGAACACTCAGTCATGAGCTACGAAGATCCACACAGAGACTGTGAGCCGCAGGCCTATGACATCGTCGCCTTGATGGCGCTCTATCAATCAAGGTGAAGAGGACCCAAGTCGTGTTTTTCCGCATTGCAATACCCGCCGCCTTGCTCGCCGCGCTAGCGCTCGTTAGCTGCGATGGCCAGTCAACGACCACCGCGGGTCTCACTTATACTCCGACGCCTGCGCCAATGGCCGCGTCTACCGTGGTATCTGCGCCTAACGTGACACCCGCATCTACGCCGACGCCGGTTCCAACGCCTATTCCGGTGTTGGCCCTAACCGTGACAGCTACTTCCTCCGTTGTGCCCACGCCGACTTCGGCGCCTGCGCTGCCACCCTTGCAACAGCTGGATGCTGCGCTCAGCGGTCAGGAGATACCCCCGTGCACACCCGTCCCGGGAACCTCCGTGGACCCGTGTGAACTGGACGCACCGCGATCAGACATGACATCGGCGAGCTACATCCCTGATTTAGGCGATGCGCCGTCGAGCGTACGGTGGATGCTTGAAGATGAGAAATTCCACCGTACCGCACACCTTGTGGCAAGGGGTACTTACCTTCCCAACACAGTGCGCTGCACAAGCGACGATCCCTTCCGACCGTCAGCCGTCGGAGTGGACGTGTCCGATCTCCCGGAGAATGCTCTAGTGGATTACTTGGAAGATGCCTACTCGCTCAAATGCTACACCGATGTGCGCGTGAACTCCTACATCCTCGGCAACGGACCGTCCACCTTGAGTGTGATCTTCTACATGCTCGGGTACCGTAATGATTCCTTCGCGACCGAAGACAGAGCTGGACAAGAGGGCGTGGAAGAACTCAGGCAAGCGTTCGAGACCGATTTTGCTGACGCTCTTGCCGGTCGGGAACATGTCATATTCCTTGCCCCTCCGCTCGAGTTATCTTCTCTCGCGTGGATGCTCGGCGCGCGCTGGGACGTTCAACGTAAAGAAGATGGCACGATAATCGCCGTCCATCCTGACAGAGACCTGTGGCTCAGGCTTAGGCCCGACGACTTTCAGACTCACCGCACCGCACTGGAGTTGACACTTCCGGCTCTGACTCAAGCGGTCACAGTAGCACACCAGGCCCGACTGACTGAACACGGGGGGCGCATCGGTGCCGACTCCGATCTGCCGATGCTGATCAGCAACGCGAACCAGCTGCGACGATTCTACACCGCTGCACGCCTCTCCGGCTTCCCCGATGACCCCGCTCCGCCCCCACCGCTCTGCGGACTCGCCAAGTCCGACCAACCCGACCTCATACGCGACTGCAAGGCGCTGCTGGCAGCCAAGGACACGCTCAGAGGCACGGCGACGCTGAACTGGAGCGCGGACACCGCGATCACAAGCTGGGACGGCGTGACGGTGAAGGGCACGCCTAGCCGCGTCGCCGAGATCATGCTGACAGACAAAAGCCTCGACGGGAGCATCCCGGCGGAGCTGGCGGGCCTGACCGGCCTGCAGGTCCTGCACCTGTACGAGAACCAGCTTACTGGCTCCATCCCTTCGGAGTTTGGAAGCCTGTCCGCCCTGTCGGACCTGCGGCTCTACGGCAACCGGTTGAGCGGCTCGATACCGACGGAGCTGGGCAGCCTGTCCAACCTGGTCGCCCTGCATTTAGACGACAATCAGCTGACGGGATCGATACCGTCGGAGTTGGGCAGCCTGTCCAACCTCCGCGACCTCTTCCTCGGCAACAACCAGTTGAGCGGGACCATCCCGACGCAGCTCGGGTCTTTGACCAACGTCCGATTCCTGAACCTCGACAGCAACCAACTGACCGGCACCATCCCAACCCAGCTGGGAAGCCTGACGAATCTGCAAGACCTCTCCCTCTCCGGCAACCGGCTGACAGGCTCAGTCCCGATGCAGCTCGGGGATCTGACCAAGCTGCGGGACCTCTTCCTGAACGACAACCAGCTGACCGGCTCCATCCCGACCCAGCTCGGGAAACTGACCGCCCTGGAGCTTCTCGACCTCTCCGGCAACGGACTGACCGGCTCCATCCCAACGCAACTCGGCAAGCTTTCCAAACTGGAGTCGCTCTACCTCCGCAACAACGCTCTGACGGGCACCATACCCACCCAGTTGGGCAGCCTGTCCAACTTGGATATCCTCCGGCTCTTCGGCAACACCTTCACCGGCTGCATCCCCTCCGCCCTCCGCGACATCGACGACCACGACCTAGCCAGACTCCGTCTCCAATACTGCGCAGCGTCGGAGGCGTAGGCATCAGTACCAGCGGCTCGCCTGTGCGCCTCGCTGCGCTTGGCGCGTCCCCCTTTTGCTTCGCAAAAAGGGGAGGGTGGGTATCAACGTGCCAGGTCTTCGAGGACGATATGGGCTGCGTTGTGTCCTGGTGCTCCTGTTACTTCCCCTCCGGGGTGCCCACCTGCGCCGCAGAGGTAGAGGTTCTTGATAGGTGAGCGGTAGTCGGACCATCCGGGCAGGGGACGGCGGGACATCATCTGTTGCGGAATCATGTCGAGATGTCGGATGTTGCCGTCGGTGAGGCCGATACGCTCTTCGATGTCTTCCGGAGTGAGGAAGGTCCAGTCGATGATCGAGTCTCTGAAGTTGGGGGCGTACTCGGAGACGTAGTCGATTAGCCACTCGCCGTATTCCTGTCGCATATCTGACCATGAGCCGTCTTTGATGTGTGGAGGTAGGAAGTAGACCCACAGCGACAGGACGTGGTGTCCGTCCGGGGCGACCGTTTTGTCGTAGACGGACGGAATCTGGAGTTGCATGATCGGTGTCTTAGTGACCCGGCCGTTCTTGCAGTCTTCCCACGCTTTCTCGCTCTGGTCGACGGTTGGGCAGAGGGTCATCATCGCCAAGTGCTCGGGGTTGAAGTTGGGTCCGAGGTGACGGGAGAAGTCTGGCAGTTCCTTGATGGCGCAGAGGAACTTGGCGGAGGCGGCCATCGTCTTTAAGGCTTTCACTTCTTCGAGGAACTCCGATTCGAGGTCGGATTCATCGAGGAGAGTGAGATAGGTGCGTTTCGGGTCGGCGTTTGAGACTACGATATCGGCGTCGATCACTTCACCGTCTTGCAGTTCGACTCCCGTAGCCCTGCCGTCACTGGTCAGGACGCGCTTAACCTCCGCGCCAGTTCGGATTGTGACACCTGATGCCTCGGCGGAACGTGCGAGGGATTGAGTAATACCGCCCATGCCGCCGCGGACGATGCCGTAGTTCTCGGTGTCTTCGCGGAATGCGCTGAAACGATACAGCGCGGTGATGTAGGCGCTGCCGGGCGCGCTGATGTCGCCCATGTCGAATGCGCCGGTGCTTACTGCTGCTTTGACCTCGTCGGAGACGAAAAAGCGGTTGATCAGGTCTTTGAGCGGGACGGTTAGGAGGGTTTCAAGGAGTTCTTCCTCGCCCTCTTGTCGGAACCTATTGGCCAGCTCGGTTATTGAAGGAGGTGGACCAAGGTAGTAGTCGCTGAGTATCGCGACGGCGCGGTGCCAGAAGTCGGCCCACGCGAACCAGGCGTCGGCATCTTCGGGAAACAGGTCTCGCATCTCTTCCACCGTGTGCGCGTCGTCGTGCCAGAAGGTGACCTTCTTTCCGTTCGGGTAGGGGTGAACGCGCGACGGGTCGATAGGGTAGACGTGGAAGCCGTATCTGCGAAGCTCTAGGTCGTCGATGACCTTCTTCTGGAGGATGTGGCAGACGTAGGAGCAGGTTGAGATGTGGTATCCGGGGAACCATTCCTCAGTCACCACCGCGCCACCGACGACGTCCCTGCGCTCCAGCACTTGGACGTTCAGCCCGGCGCGTCCGAGGTATCCGGCGGCGACCAGTCCGTTATGCCCGGCACCAACGATGACGACCTTTGTGTTCTGGACCATGGGATCTCCTGATGTGTGGTGTTTTGGCGAAGCGGGGCTATATTAGACGGCAATTTTAGCAGGGGGCGACGCGCGCGGATGATGCGATGAGGAATGGGTGGCACGTCACTCCCTATTGTCGTGCGGTGCCATTGGCGACGGAGTCTGCAACTGCTGCAATGAGGAGCGCGAGTGTTGCGGGCAGGTAGAAGATACCGATACTGAAAACCGTCAGCACGCAGAAGCCAAAGAGAGCAACGACGGCGACCCAGATCAGCACCTTGCGCCATACCTTACCGATGTCGGCGCGATGGACGGTTAAGACGACGATCCCAGTCAGTAGTAACGGAATGATCAGATATAGGACCGCTCTCAGACCGTTAGCCTCGATCAGGGTTTCTGTGTAATGTGTCCATTCTTCGGGATTGAGAGTTGATGATGATGATGACGCCCCCATGCCTGAGTGAGATACGCCTTGGTAAAAGGGTCCGAATGCGAGCCAAACACCTGCCGCCCACGCTAGTAAGTGGGAAGCCCAAGCTGTTATAGCCGGCAACACATTGCTAACTATCGACACGTGTACAGTCTATGCCTAAGCGATAGCACCAGCCGGGGATTGTTGACTGCTCGGGCGCAAGGTTGGGGTTGAGAATGCCCTGTTTGCCTAACCCCTCTGGATGGACGTTCCGTCCGCTGCAGCGCCAGCTTCCGCCGGAATGACGTGCTTTTGCAAAACTATCGTTTCGGTTAGTCTCTGTTCAACAGGAAGGACAGTTTTGCCAATGACCCGCGTTCTCATAGTTGCCTTCGACGGCCTTCTGCCTTCACAGGTACGGGCTGACCTCGCGCCGAATCTTTTCAACTTCGCTAACGGTGGCGTCACGTTCGCTAAGAACCATCCGGTGTTTCCCACCGTGACCCGGATCAACGTTGCCAGCCTCGTCACGGGCCGCCACCCCGGCTCGCATGGACTGGCCGGCAACACAGTCGTTATCCGCGACTACGACCCGAACAAGATAGTGGAAGCCATGGAGCCGGAACTCACGCGAGTTGCCGAGGATACAGGCGATGTTTTGCTGGTGCCGACTCTGGCAGATATCTTGCACGAGCACGGAGGGGAATTCGTGGCTGTGGGTGTCGGCACATCGGGCAACGCTTACGTTCAAAACCCGCGCGCCGAGGCACTGGGCGGTGCCACGATCCATCCGGAGTTCTGCCTGCCCCAGAATCTGCCAAACCGTCTGCATGACCAGATAGTCGGGCGTTTCGGTCCGTGGCCTCCCAAGGAGACGCCGAATGTTCCGCAGATGGAGCATGGAGCAAGAGTGCTGATCGAGTACGTGCTCGATGAACGCAACCCGACAGTAGCGTTGATCTGGTTCTCCGAGCCTGATAGCAGCAACCACAAAGCGGGAGTAGGCTCCGTCCTCTCTAATAGCGCGCTCGCCTCCGCTGATGAGCAGTTCGGGCGGATCATTGGATGGCTGGAAGACAGTGGCACACTGGAAGAAACCGATGTGATAGCGGTCTCGGACCACGGGTACGCGACCATCGGTTCGGTCATGGATATCGATGTCGAGTTGCGCAAGGCAGGCTTTCCTCAGGGCGGTCAACCCGGCGGCGTGTTGGTTGCACCGAACGGCGGAGCAGTGCTCTTTTACGCTCATGAATCCGACCCCGCCACTGTTGAGCGGTTGGCAACGTGGCTCGCCGGTCAGCCTTGGTGCGGTGCGATGTTGGCTGCGGAACGCGTCGGTATCGTGCCCGGCACGCTACCCGCGAGCGTAGGCAACATCGACGGTCGCAGGAGTCCTGATCTCACGATGTCCTTCGCGTGGAGTTCCGCACCTAACGACGCCGGTTTCCCCGGTCAGACGGTGTCCTCAGGAGGGCCGGTCCGTGTCGGCACACACGGTGGGATGAGCCGCCACGAATTGCGAAACACGCTGATAGCGCGCGGCCCTAGCTTCTTACGATCAACTGTCATTGACACACCAACGGGCAACATTGACATCGCCCCCACGATCCTCCACATTTTAGGTTTACCAGGCGGAGATGATATGGACGGCCGCGTCCTGCATGAAGCTCTCGACAGCGGCGGCGATGTATCAGAAATCGAGTGCCGTTCAGTGACGCACGCTGCCGAACTTGGCGACTACCGGCAGGAGGTGATAGTGACTACTGTGAGGGGTTCGGATTATCTCGACGAGGGGAACGCTGTAATCCGATAGGCAGGGGGCGAGTGGAGTATTTTGATGTAGCCCTTTGCTACTCCCTCGTTCTGTGTCACTTAAGTGCGCGTCTCTATCAGCGCTCAACTTCGTCGAAGAATGTCTCGGCGGCGGATGACAGAAGAGTGGTCAGGTGAGTGTAGAGGTAGGTTACGCCTTGGTCGAGGTAGCGTTGGATAGCTTGGGCGTTCCCGGCGGATCCGGAGATTTTGCCAGCAGCGGCGATGGTGGCAAAGACGGTGTCCATGGCTTGGCGCACTTCGGGAGCGTCGGGACGTCCGGGGTAGCCGAGGGACTGCGAGAGGTCTGACGGGCCGACGAAGAATACGTCGATGCCGGGGACTTGCACGATCTCGTCGACGTTTCTGACGGCTTCGGCTTCTTCGAGTTGAACGCAGACGAGTGTCTCGTTGTTGGCGTGTTCGGCGTATTCAGACATCGACATGCCATATCCGTAGGATGCCGATCTGACCCCGGCGGCTAGTCCGCGTTCGCCGAGAGGATGGTATTTAACGGCTTCGACGGCTCTTTGGGCATCGTCGGCAGTGTTGACGTGGGGCACCTGTACGCCCATGACGCCTCGGTCCATGAGTTGACCGATGGCCTCGAACGAATTGACGGGCGGTCTGGCGATGGGTGTTACGCCGGCGGATTCGGCAGCCATGACCATGAGTTCCACGCTCTCGATCCCGATTGATCCGTGTTCACAGTCGATGAGTACCCAGTCGAAGCCGAGTCGTCCGACGATATCAACGATATATGGCGACGGGAACATGATCGACACCCCGAATGCGGGCTCGCCGGCGAGGAGTTTGCGTTTCATGCGGTTCGTGGGCATATTTTGGAGCTAAAAGACCGCTCACTCGTAGCGAAAGCAGATGGTGACGTGGTCGTTTACCAGCCCGGCGGATTGCATAAACGCGTAGCAGATAGTGGGGCCTACGAAGGTGAAACCGTAAGTGCGGAGGGATTTGCTCATGGCGCGGGATTCGTCGGTCTGGGCAGGGATATCGGCGAGGGTTTGGAAGGCGTTTTGGCGGGTTTCACCGTCGACAAAGCTCCAGAGAAACGTATCTAGTGAACCGTGGTTGGCTTGGATTTTAAGTGTGGCTAGGGCGTTTTTGATGGCGGCATTGATTTTGGCGCGGTTGCGGATGATGCGGGAGTCGGAACGCAGGCGTTCACGATCGCTGTCGGTGTATGCCGCAACCGTTGCGATGTCGAAGTTGTCGAATGCGGCGCGGTAACCTTCGCGGCGGTGTAGGACAGTGCGCCAAGAGAGTCCGGCCTGTGCGCCTTCGAGGACGAGCAGCTCGAAGAGGGTGCGATCGTCGTGGATGGGGACGCCCCAGTCCTCGTCGTGGTACTGCTGCATGAGCGGGTCGTCTCCAGCCCATTCGCATCGAGTCACTGTTTGCGGTGCCATGGAATGGAAGCGTACTACGGTGCGCGATGCGAGTAGAATGTTCGGAGGATTGGTGTATAGTATGTGTATGTCGCGCACAAACATAGATATCGATGATCGGGCTTGCGCCGAAGTCATGCGACGGTACGGGTTCACGACTAAACGGGAAGCAGTCAACTATGCGTTGCGAGCGCTAGCCCCCAAGAAGGCGACACTAGAAGAGGCACGCGCTATGCGCGGGATTGGATGGGAAGGTGACCTTGAGGCGATGCGTTCGACCCGTTACCCGTGATCCTCATCGACACGTCGGCATGGATTGAGTTCCTGAGGGATACTGGATCGCCAACTTGCGATTTGGTTGATGGACTGCTATCTGAGCGTATCGCAATTTGCGGTCCAGTGTCCATGGAGGTGTTGGCTGGCGCACGGGATGAATCGCACTTGCGAAGTCTTCGTGAGCTGACAGCAATGGCAGATACGCTCATAGTCCGTCCGTCTGACTACGAGGATGCGGCAATGCTGTACCGCCTTTGCCGTCAACAGGGACGAACTGTTAGGAATCAGATTGACTGTTTGATTGCCGCCGTCGCAATACGCAACGACGTGCCGGTCTTGCACGCGGACTCCGACTTTGACGTAATGGCTCGATACACTGCGTTAAGGATTTACGGTGCAACCCATGGTTCTTAATCCCCTTCACACCAAATGAACTGGAAGCAGCACGAATCTGAGGATGTTATCGCGCATCCGGCGCTGCACGAGGGCGATGGGGTTGTAACGCGGCGCAGGTTCTTCCATGGGGATTCCAAGTTGCCGGTGAGGATCGAGGTTTGGGAATTGCCCCCGGGTGCGAGCGAGGGCAGCCACGTTCACGAGGGCGAAGACACGCTCGAGGAGTTTTACTACTTCATCGCAGGCAGGGGAGTGATGTGGATGGCCGGCGAGGAGCAGGAGGTCGAGGCTGGTGATGCAGTGATGGCGCCGCCGGGAGTTGACCACGGTTTCAGATGCGTCGGCGATGATACGCTGAAGTTGGTTATCGTCTGGGGGAAACCGACAAAATAGACGGGCAGGAGGTTTGATTGTTGGACATCAACGATCTTTTCCCGAACGGTCTGAGCATCGAAGACGCCATTGATTTGCTACGGCCGGTCACGTTGTACGTCATCGGTGTAGCCGTCTACGCGGCGTTCGTGTTCAACTTCTACCGGTTCGTGGCGTTGCGGGACATGTTTGCGTTTGACATCTATCGATTCGAAGAGTCTAATCATCCTGCATTGCGGAGTTTCTTGCACGTCATTGCTTACGTCTTGAAGTACCTGATCGTATTTCCGCTGTTCGCGTTCTTCTGGTTTGCGGTGCTGGTGCTGATGCTGACATTTCTAGCTAAAGATCGAGACTTTACAGACACGTTGCTGATCGCGTTAGCGATGGTTAGTGGGATCCGATTTTCGGCGTACTACGACGAAGATCTGGCGCGAGACTTGGCTAAGATATTGCCCTTTGCTCTGTTGGCACTCTTCCTGATCGATGCATCGTTCTTCGATATCGTCGAGTCGTTGGAGACGCTGACGGAAGTTAGCGACCATGGTGAGACGGTGGTTTACTACCTTCTATTCCTGATCGGATTGGAGTTTGTGCTACGATTCGGTTTCGGACTACACGCATGGCTGTTCAAAAAGCGTCCGGCAAGGACCAAACCGCCAGTTTCGGAGCCGACAGTGGAGGAAGTTGAAGCGTCGCCTACTGAAGGTGATGAGGTTTTAGCGGACAGTGCAACAGTGCGCGAATCGTCTGGATGAAGGGCGTGTGAAGAATTACGTATTTCTGTGTTTGCGGTAAAATGATGGGAACAGATATTTGGGAGAGCGAACGCAATGCAGGCCAAGAAGAAAAGGCTCACACTCGACATGGATCCCGCGTTTCAGCGTCGGCTGAAGGCGACCGCGGCGCTTAAGGGCGTCAGCATGAGGCAGTACTGTCTAACGGCGATAGAGGGGAAGTTGGATAAGGATGAGGTTGACAGTGGAGATACCGAGATTGAAGTTGCGCCTTTGGACAAGAGTGCCCTCAGAGAACTGGACAAAAAAGGGTGGTTGGTGCAGCGCGAAGCACGATATACGAGAAAAGATGGCACAGTAGTCAAGGGCTTCGTGTTGCGGGAATTCGACGATGATGAACCTGAACCTATCGACTTAAACAAACCACGTCCGTACAGCGACCTAGCTGGGCGATTCAGAAAACTCCGCAAGGAAGTATTGGGCGACAAGGTGTTGCCAGGCAGCTCTGTGGATCTGATTCGTGAGGCGCGCGATATCCGCACACGCCAGATGGAAGAATGGTAATGAGCGACTATGTCGTAGTGGACGCGAGTTTGGTGTTCAAGTGGCTGGTCGAAGAGGAAGACACAGATAAAGCAGAAGCGGTACTAGAAGACTGGGACCGGCGAGGGGTGACACTTGCAGCTCCATATCTTATGCCTTTTGAAGTCATAAACGCTTTGCACGGACGCGTGAGACGCGGCGATTTGACATTCGAGCAGGCTGCATTCCTATTTGAAGACCGAATTTCCTCGGAAATCGAGCTTTATTACACTCCGACTCTTCATCGACGTGCATTGGAACTGGCAAGTGAGCTTGGTCAAGGTGCAGTGTACGACGCGCACTACTTAGCCCTCGCCGAAATCCTCGATTGCGAGATGTGGACGGCTGACGAGAGGTTTTATCGGTCTGCGAGTCCGGCTTCTGCTAGGTTGCGGCTGTTGACTGAGTTCGTCGCGCCGGAGTTGTAGGTGGCACCAAGCCGTCCGCGATGATCACGATCCGAGAAGAGACGATGGCAGTGCTGGGCGAGTACGCGAAGGTTTCGATCGCGTTCACGGTCGAATCCAAGTATGTGGCGGTACCGAATGAGCGTGCTCCGGGATGGAC
>DAOUJE010000029.1:0-29186 GCA_034423055.1 Dehalococcoidia bacterium
ACCCACGTCATTCCCGCGCAGGCGGGAACCCAGATGGGAGGCGAGCCCCTCGCCCTGTCATTCCGAGCGCAGCGAGGAATCCAAACTCCCCTTTCGAGAATCGAAGGGGGACGGGCAGCGAAGCGAACGCAGGGGGATGCCCGCCCTTGAACACCCAAGACCAACCACCCTTAAAATCCTTCACCATCATGCCCATCCTAGTTCAAAAACCAACATTCCATATAATCGCAAGCAATACCGCCCCATCCGCTTCAAGTCCTCTCGTCATGACAACTCAAACCGAAAATCTCAACCGCGATCCCCTAATCCTCGTCGTCGATGGCCACTCCATGGTCTTCCGAGCATGGTTCGCACTCTCCCGAGGCGGCGGCCTAACCAACAGCGCAGGTGAGCAGACGCACGGTGCTTACGGATTCCTCCGAAACCTCATCGCAACCATCCGCGAATACAGCCCCACGCACATCGCCGTAACGTTTGACACGCGAGCTCCTACGTTCCGCGACGAACTATTCGACGAATACAAGGCCCAGCGCCCACCAATCGATCCTGAGCTACACGCCCAGATTCCTATGGTCGAGAGCGTACTACAAGCGATGAAGGTACCCGTCTTCGCTATCGACGGCTTCGAAGCCGACGACGTGGTCGGGACCATTGTCCGCAAAGCCGAATCCAACAACATCCGATCCTTAATCCTCACCGGCGATGCAGACCAGCTCCAACTCGTAAACGACGAAACTAACCTCCTCATGTACTCCGGATTCGGAGACACCCGCGTCTACGACATCGACGCTGTCAGAGACCGCTACGACGGACTGGGCCCCGAATTCGTCGCCGAAATCAAAGCCCTCGAAGGCGACCCGTCAGACAACATCCCGGGTATCGCCAAGATCGGCCCTAAAGCCGCCCGTACCGTGCTCAACCGCTTCGGACACTTCGACAATCTATACGAGAACCTCGATGCCGTGGGCGAGATACCGTCCAAAGAACTCCGCGGCTCCAAGAGCATCATGAACCGTCTCCGAGACGGCAAAAAAATCGCTTACGACGGGTTGAAACTGACCACTATCGTCACTGACGTCCCCGTAGAAATCGACTTCGACCACTGCCGCATCGGAGGCTACGACCGCAACGAAGTCGTCTCCGCTCTCACCAACCTCGGTTTCGGCGAGACCATAGTCCGTAGCATACCGTCCGCCGAAGATGCAGAACGCGGCGTGTTCCCGCTCCCTACCACAGGACGCGCACAAGGTGATCTCTTCGCAAACGGTGCCACCACATCCACCGCCAAAGCCGCAACGAAATCTGGCGCCCCCCTAGGAAAATACACCGTCGTTACTACCGACGAAGAACTCCATGACCTCGTCGACCGTCTCGGCAATGCCGACGGCTTCGCATACGACACCGAGACCAACGGCACCAACGCCATGCAGGACGAAATGGTCGGAATGTCGTTCTCGAACTCCGACAGCGAAGGCTATTACGTGCCAATCGGACATCGTTCCGGTAAACAGATAGACCGCACCCGCGCACTCGAAACTATCGCCCCGCTCTTCGCCGACACGAAAGTGCCGAAGGCCGCGCACAACGCCAACTTCGACATGATGGTCCTCAGCCAAGCCGGCATTGAGGTGAACAACGCTGACTTCGACACCATGATCGCCGCATCGCTGTGCGGCCACAACCGAATCGGACTGAAAGACCTCGCACTCGAACTTTACCGAGCTGAGATGACGCCAATCACCGACCTGATCGGCACAGGCCGCAAACAGATAACCATGTCCGAAGTCGACATCGAAACCGCCGGACCATACGCCTCCGCTGACGCCGATTTCACATATCGTCTATGGCGACACTTCGAGCCGGAACTCGACGGACACAACGCCCGCGACGTGTTCGAAGCCATCGAGATGCCCCTCCTGCCCGTCATCGTCGAGATGCAGCGCACCGGCATGGTCGTCGAGACCGACGTCCTCAAGAAGTTTTCAGCAGCCCTAGGCGAAGAGATCGCCCAAATCAAGCAGGTCGCCAACAACCTCGTAGGCGGACGCCAATTCAACATCGCATCCAACAGGCAGATCGGCAACATCCTCATTGACGAGTGGGGAGCACCCCCGACTCGCAAACTCAAGACCGGCTGGTCGATGAACGCCGATGCTCTTGATCGGATGCGTAACCGGAAAGGCCTTGATGACCGCATCTACCAACTCATCGACGCCGTTCTCCGCTACCGAGAGCTCGCCAAATTGAAGTCCACTTATGCCGACGCACTGCCCAAGATGGTCAACCCGGCCACCGGTCGTGTCCACTCCACATTCAACCAAGCCGGTTCAGCCACCGGCCGCCTCGCTTCGAATGATCCAAACGTCCAAAACATACCTGTCCGCACCTCCCTAGGCCGAGAAATCCGTAACGCCTTCTCCACTATGCACGATGCCGGATGGCAACTCCTCGCCGCCGACTACTCGCAGATCGAACTACGAATCCTCGCCCACATGTCACGCGAAGCCGGATTGTTGGAGTCGTTCCGCAACGGCGAAGACATCCACAACGCCACAGCACAAGCAATGTACGGCGTACACGACGTCACCAGCGAACAGCGCCGAATCGCCAAAATCCTAAACTTCGGCGTTATCTACGGACTCGGACCGCAAGGCGTCGCACGCCAAACCGACCTTTCAGTCCAACAAGGCCGAGAGTTCATCGACCTCTACTTCGGAAAATACCCTGGCATCCGTGACTTCATCGAATACCAGAAACAGACCGCTAAGATGCGAGGCTACGCCGAAACATTGAAAGGTCGGCGTCGATACCTCCCGGACTTGCGCTCATCGAACCAAGGACACCGAGCCGCCGCCGAACGAGTCGCAGTGAACATGCCTATCCAAGGAACCGCCGCCGACGTGATAAAGATCGCAATGATCAACATCGCCGACGAACTCCACCGCCGCGGCCTCGAATCCCGCATGACCGCCCAGGTACACGACGAACTCATCTTCGAAATCGCTCCCGGAGAGCTAGAAGAGATCACTTCCCTGGCCCACGACATGATGCCCGCTGCAATGGACCTAGAAGTCCCTCTACTAGTAGAAACTAAAACCGGCGTCCGCTGGGGCGAACTCGAGTGACAACCGGACATGTCTTCATAGCCACCAGTCTCGACGGCTACATCGCTCGCAAAGACCATCAAATCGACTGGCTCGAAAACAACCAAGCCGGCAACATAGACCACGGCTACGAGCAATTCATCGAATCCGTCGACGGCATCATATTCGGACGCAAAACCTACGAGGTCGTCCTGAACCTTACCTCTGGCGAATGGCCCTACACAAAACCCGTAATCGTCCTCTCTCGCACCCTCACCAACTCCGACATCCCTGCCCACCTGACCGACAAAGTCACAGTCACCAACCAAACCCCTCACGACCTCTTCGAAATCCTCGATCAACAAGGCTGGAACAGAGCCTACATCGACGGCGGAATCACCATCCAATCCTTCCTCGAAGTTGGCCTGATCGAAGACCTGATCATCACCACCCTCCCAGTCCTGATCGGCGATGGCATCCCGCTATTCGGCAACACCCCACACGACATCCACCTCGAACTTGTCAACTCCCGCCAATACGCCACAGGGCTAGTCCAATCCCACTACCGCGTCTTGTACTCCGACAACTGAAGAAAAATCATTGACAACCTCAAAATTCCTCCACAGCCCCCACTGGCAACTCCAAATCTCTTCTCACCGCCGCTGAAATCCTATTTAACCTTTTTCCGTTCAATTCTTCCATCTGCATCGTGTCGGTGATTATGGCGACACCTAGGCTATGATCCGGGTCGCCCCAGGCGATCGATGTACCCATTCCGCCGTGCCCGAAAGTCCGTGATCCGACTGTCCCTGCCACGCGGTTCGGCTGATCGTCGAAAAACCAAACGCCCTGTCCGATGCGCAAAGGCATCATACTCTCGATGTCGTAGGCACGTGCGTGAACCGCGTATACATTCTCCGCCGCTTCATCGCTCAACCACAATTCATCTTCAATGGTTCTTCCACCTGCACAAACCGCGGCATAGAGCTGCGCCAAGTCGCGCGCCGATGTTACGCATGTCGCGCCGGGTGAGACGATTTGATTGTCGAGTAACCAGTCCATCTTGCGCGGCATGTCTTGGTCGTGGTAGTCCGCAGAGACGTGAAGCCTTTGGATTTGTTGACGTGTGCCTCGGTCTTCCAGGTCCACTGCGAAACTGGTGTCTGACAGCCCCAGGGGTGATTTGACTTCTCGCTCGAACAGGTCTACGAACGTGTCACCGGTTGCTCGGCTCGCAATCTCGGCGACCAGCAAACCGAATGTGATGGCGTGGTAGTGGATGACCTTGCCAGGTTCGTACTCCAGTGGCATCGAGGCAAGAATGTCAATTATCCGGCCCCAGTCTCCCCAGTCCACATCACCGCGGCCGAAGTCCCGAGGCAGTCCAGCCGTGTGCGTGAGTACATGACGCAGCGTTACGCCGGTCTTGCCGCGTTGCGCAAATTCCGGCCAATATCGGGCGACTGGTGCGTCGATTTCCAAGATCCCGGCGTCCAACAGACGCCAAATCGCCGCCGCCGCCATAGCTTTACCCGACGAAAACGCTCGGAACAAAGATGGCGGTTCAGGCGTTGCTCCAGAGCCATCCTCGGAACTTAGATAAGAAAGCAATTCCTCGCCATCGACGAAAACCGAAACCGAAGCGTTTCGATGCAATCCCATCTCCAGCTGCGTCTGCAACTCCGCAAACAGCATGGACAGTTCGACCTTCGGCTCCGCCAAACGATTCCGCTCTTCGACCGATTTTTCGTCGTCAACATCGTCCACCAAAACGTCAAGCAAGGCAGCCGCTTCGTCTTGATTTGCATCCTTGATTGCCGTCGGAGCGACCTCAACCGCGGCTTGTTGGGTTGCGACAACTTCGCCCTCGAAACGGGGATCGTACAAGGCAGCAGCCTCTGCCGCAATCTCCTCGGCGATGTTGCCGAGTTGCGCCTCGTCGACCACTTCGACAACCGCTGGTTCGATCTCCTGCCGCGCTCTGGTTGCCTCCTCCTCGGCCAGCAACTTCCGGTACTCCGCTATCTGGACTTCGAGTTCATCCAGCGTCGTTCGGATTCTCGAGATTCCGTCTAAAACCGAAGGCTTCTCTTCACCCTCCGGCCGGATAGATGTCTCGTCTGTCTGGTGAGATTGTTCTTGGGACAAGGCGTGGGCTTTGCTGACGCTATGCAGCTGTCTAGCGCTTCGCGGCTGGGATGTTTCGGATGTTGAAGGTGTCTTGCAGCTTGTTCATCCCTTCCATCCAACTGGCTTGGGTCTCCTGAGACCACGTCGGATCGAAATCGGGATATTTGTCAAGTACCTTGAACGCCAATTCTCGCATCGCAAGACCAGCAGAGTCTAGTTCGACATCCCCCGTTGTTTCGGCTTCTACAGCCTCATCCACACTCGACGTGCGTGCGCCGACGCGTTGGGTTCGCATAGTGGATCGCGACCGCCTGCGGTTCGATCTGAGGTATGGAGATAGAGGGATCGCGGCGTGTCTGGCGGCGTGGATGAAGAACGTTTCGCATTTGACCAGCATCGATTCCGTACAGCCGAATTCCCGCATCGCTTCTCGGAATTGAGCTTTCGTGGCATGTTCCAAATCGAGTCTGAATACGGGCGTGTAGTAGCTTTTCAGCACTTGTTCCAGAACCTTGTGATGCTGTTCGCCTTCGGTGCGGGCCAGTTGGTAAAGCGCTTCGCTGGGCCGTCCGTCGGTGTCGACAAGTTTTAATGCCCGCAATGCGCTGGTTATCTGCGAAGTTGCAGTTCCGGAAAATTTGGAATCGAAAACGGAACGGTCGATTCTATCTGGCATATTGATCGCAAGCGATTCCAGAAAAGTTCGGAATGTGCGATAGGGAACGTATGGAGGAACGATGTTGGTTTCTGAAGCCATGATTTCAAACTGAAATTCTGGTTTGAACTCTTGGTAGCAGTCAGTATACGGCAGTCGTTTTCCAAATGCAACCCGAACGTCGGAATCTTCCGTTTCCCTTATGGACAAGCTAGGGACAGTTTCTTTTCAAAGGCTTTTTAGGAATGCAGAATCTCACCTATCACGACGTTGCAGGCAGCCTGGAGGCTGAAAAAAGGGCCGTTTGAGATGCGAATCGCGATAGAAAACATCCTCCCAGATCCAGAAAGACCGGAATATGACCGGACCCATCGAGCGTGGGCTCGGCGCCGTCGTCAGCGACGGATGCCGGTTGTTCTCGCCGAACAAGGCAAGTTCTACCTGCTGTGCGGAAACAACGCAATCGACGCGGCGCAGCGTGCCGGCGAGGACATCGTCGAGTGCGTAGTGCGACAAGGCGTTTCAGACGAAGAAAGGGAAGAATTCCGTTTGGCGGACGAATACTTCTCGTCGCTTCTTCCGCCCATCAAAATGGCAGAATCTTTTATCAACTACCGCGAAAAGTACCACGTTACCCAGCAGGAACTTGCACGCCGAACCGGAATCACCGCCGGAACTGTTCACCATTATGAGAGCCTCCGCAAGACGCTCTCACCGAAATTGCAGGACCATGTGGACCGAGGCGAGCTGACCTTCAAAGAGGCGCGATGCATCGCCGACATCAACGGTCATCAGCGACAGGAAGAGTTGGCGCAACCATTCGTCGATTCGAGGCTGAGCAGCGTCCATGTCGAGGATCTGGTTTCCAAGGCTAAGGCCAACCCGGCGATGGACCCCGCCGATCTAATCGCCGAATACGTTGACGACGAACCACCAGCCGTCGAGGAGCAAGGCGTTGAAACCGTTACCAACGGAGTGAAGAAGAACGGTTACGACCTGATCCACGGTGAAAGACTGAACGGGTGCTACGAGAACGATTTGGAGGGAATGCAGGAGGACGCGTTCCTGTTGGCAGGCAGTTTGGAGAAACTTGCGAGCGCAGAGATACCAGAGTATCGACGCCTCCGTTTGGTCAGCACGCTCCGGATACTGTCGAGTCGACTGAACAACGCCCTGGATCATCTGAACCGGTACAACGCGAACAGTTCATCAAATGGCAGCAGTAGCAACCGTTCACGTTTCGCACACGCCGTAAAAGTTCGCTGAATCGTCGGCAAACATCCGACGCGAGTGTCATATTCGTAACTAGACGAGGAAGTGAAATATAATTAGTAACATCCGCGCGTAAATCTTCTAAATCCAGAGTGCGGGCATCATTTTTCGACAGCTGGGCGACCATTCGGCAATGACCGCCCAACACATCGCTGTCGAGATGGCCTGAAAAGTTCCGATCTAGTGAACCCAGGCCGAACGCGAGGATGGGGTGCTTTCTAAGAAGCCTCCTTAAGCACCCCCTTCCTCGTCGTCAAATCGGCGACTCTTACCCGACCGATTTCGGTGTTGCTTCGATTCTAGCGAGACAATGCCTAGCCGACATCAACCTTCGTTGCAAATCGCCTTAAACTTTCGTCGGCATGGTATAGGATTGCTTCAATCGCCAGCTATATGGGTCAACAAACTCCGCTGGTATGACAACCCAATATCGAGTACCCAGGTGATGCTGAACCATGCTTGAAAGATTTCACGTTCCGGAAGATGAAGCCGTCCGCGTAATGCCCGACCGCATGCGCGATGCGACCAATGCCATCTTCAGCGCGATGGGGCTGTCCGATTCGGATGCCGAGTTGTCGACCGACGTGCTTATGTACGCCGATTTGAACGGGGTGGATACACACGGCGTGTCGAACATGTTGCGGATGTATGTGCAGGGCTATCAGGCCGGCAACATCAACCCGAACCCAGAGATGCGGATAATTCGCGAGTCGAACGTGACGGCGTCTTTTGACGGTGATGGCGGGTTAGGTCTGCATCAGGCACCGCGAGTGATGGACATCGTCATCGATAAGGCGAAGGAGCACGGCATGGCGGCAGCCACGTTGATGAACTCCGGGCACCTCGGCGCGGCGGGCTATCACGCGGTACGGGCGATTGACCACGACATGATCGGCGTCTGCATGACTGGCGGTGGCGGTTTCGCGATGCTTCCGACTTTTGGAGCGGAGCCGCGTTTCGGCACGAATCCGTTGGCATGGGCAGTTCCGGCTCGTAACCAGCCGTACTTCATCTTCGACGCCGCTACGACACAGGTCGCGGGCAACAAAATCCGGCTTCTGCAGCGGATGGATGCACCGATTCTGCCCGGTTGGTTGGCGCGAGACGACGGATCTCCGATTATGGAAGAGGAGCAGGTGCCGGAGGAGGATATCCGTGGTGAGCGGAGGCATTGGTACATGTTGCCGTTTGGCGGGACCCGTGAGATGGGTTCGCACAAGGGGTACGCGCTCGCCTGCATCGTCGACATCATGACGAGCACGCTTTCCGGCAACGGGCCTGGATTTGTGACGGAAAGTGGCGGACACTTCTTCTCGGCTTACCGAATCGACGCATTCACAGACCCTGACAAGTTCAAGGACGACATGGATCTGTTCTTGGAGGGTCTTGCTGAGACTCCGCCGGCGCCGGGTCATGATCGGGTGGTTTATCCGGGATTGATCGAGAGTGAGGAGCGAACGGATCGAACGGAGAACGGGATTCCGTATCATCCTGAGGTGATGGAGTGGTTCGATTCGATCAATGCGGAGTTGGAGTTGAACCTTCAACTGCCGTAAAGATGTCCGGATTGGACCAAAACAGGATTCCGTCAGCCGTTGAGCTGCTGCAGCGGCTGATTCGCTTCGACACTTCGAACCCGCCTGGCAACGAGCGCGAGTGTGCGCTTTGGTTGAAGTCGTTGTTGGACGAGCATGGCATCGAAAACCAGCTTTTGCATCCGCCCGGATTGCCGAATCGGTTGAATGTGGTAGCTCGGGTGGCGGGACGTGGCGATGCGCCGCCGCTTTTGTTGCAGGGGCATGTGGATGTAGTCAGCGTTCATGGTCAGCGATGGAGCATGGACCCGTTCGGGGGAGAGGTCGCGGATGGGTGTGTTTGGGGGCGTGGCGCGGTGGATATGAAGGGCGGGGTGGCGATGATGCTGCACACGATTCTACGCGCGAAACACTCGGAAACACCGCCTCCGGGGGACATTATCCTAGCTGCAGTGGCTGATGAGGAGCTTGGAGGGCGTCAGGGGGCCGCGTTCTTGGTGCATGAGCATCCAGAGTTGTTCGCTGGTGTCCGACACGCTCTGGGCGAGTTGGGCGGGTTCACGGTACACGTTCGGGGGCAGCGTTTTTACCCGATTATGGTGGCTGAGAAGCATATATGTCGGATTCGCGTCACATTTGTGGGTCAGGGTGGTCATGGTTCGCAGATTCACAGGGATACGGCGATGAGTCGGGCGGCGCGGGCGTTGCGGCGGATGGAGCGTCGGCACCCGCCGTTCAAGGTGGTTGAGGCTGCTCGGGCGATGCTTGAGGCGATGAGCGAGGTGTTGCCGCGGCGTGAGGCTTTTGCGCTTCGGATGGCGATGAATCCGAGGTCAACTGGGGTTGCGCTCGGTTTTATGGGCGAAAAGGCGGGTGGGATGCTGGAGCCGATGCTCAGAGATACGATTTCTCCGACAATCATCGAGGGCGGTGTGCAGGAGAATGCGGTGCCGTCGGAGGTGCAGATTTTGTTGGATTGTAGGCTGTTGCCGGGGTCTACGCGGTCGGATATCGTGCGACAGGTGATGTCACTGGTGGGGGAAAACGCCGAGATTAAGGTGGAGCGTTACGAATCGGGGCCGCCGCCGGTGGATATGTCGCTGATTCCGTATCTGGGAGGGCTGTTGGAGCGGGCGGATCCGGGTTCGAAGGCGATTCCGTACATGGTGACTGGGGGGACGGATGCGAAGTGGTTTCATGAGCTCGGGATCGATACTTATGGGTTCACACCTATGCGTTTGCCTGTAAATATGGACTTTACAGCGCTTTTCCACGGTGAGGACGAGCGCATTCCGGTGGATGCCCTGAATTTCGGAACGGCGTTGATGCACGAGGCGGTGGCGGGTTATCGGGGGTGATTCTGGAAGGGTGTAGAGGTTGTCGCTGACTGCCGCTCTTTTCGGCAATTTTCGGCTGTCAGCGGCAATTTGAAGGGGAATCATGCCGCTGTCGGCGGCAAAACTCCGGCAAGATTGCTTTTTGACGGAGTTCAAAACAAGTTCAGAAAAATCGTCTGAATCGGGGTTGCGGGGATTGAGGGATGGGCAGGATTTCGGTGTTGGTTTTTGAACTGTGATTGCGGTGATGTTGATTGATGGACTGTGATTATGGGTTTTGGGTGGTTTTTGAACTTGTTCGAAATTTGTTTGAACTGTGATTCTTGTGATTTGAGTGATGGGCTGTGATTTTTGGGAGTGAGTGTTAGTCGGGTGACCAGCCGTCGATGAATGGGGTTGGGAGGGTGTCGATGATGCGCGCGGTTTGGATGTGGTAGTGGTCGATGATCCATTCGATGGGACGCGGGATTGTTGTTCCGACATCAGCGTACTAGATCGGCTCACTGAATATGTCCGGTACTAAAATATGCGAGCCAATTTTGGACGGTTTCCATGTCTCGTCGTGCTTCCGTTAGTCCCAGACCATATTTGCTGGCGAGGGACTGATAGGACGCTGTTAAATCCGCGTTATCTAGAAACTTAATCACGGAGTTGGTGAATGGCGCGGCTAGCAGACACGTTGACATCCAGGCGTGAATTTCCTCATCGGTAAAACTGGGTGGTATGAGCAGAGCGCGTAGATCCACTCGTACAGCTTCTTGTTCGTCGAACGATGCAATTTGGTTGTTTCGGCCCTGGTAACTCATGAAGACGTGCCTTGGGTCACGAGTCTTGGGTCGCCAGTCATCGAGTCGAGGATAGAGGTTGGAATCATCATGGCTTGGATGGTTGGTTTCAACGACAGCTTTCCAGCAGGAGAATTCTTTATCGCTGATTTCTCTGGAATCACTCAGCAGTTCATTCTCGAATTCGTCGGCATTGAAATCGGCGCCAGCGCCACAAAGGATTTCAAGATTGGGTTGCGGCCTCCAGCCCAATGCGGAAAGCGTCAAATTAGCGGACCCAAGCAGTACAGTGTGGTCTATTCGGTAATACTTCGCATGCAACGATGGGTGTAGTAAAAACTGACCGCCAGACTGCAACACCAAAGTTCGAGATTCGATGTCTGATGCCCCCGAAATCAGATCTTGAGGATTCCATCTAGTAATGCAATGGATGGATGCGTCGGACTGAGTGACATCAAGGAGCCTTGTCAATGCATCGGCTTTGATGTAGGGTGCAGCCAACACTAGCGTCTTGGCAGAAGAACACAGATCGATCAGCTGATCGCCGATTGCAGAGGCCAAACGTTAACCATCCCGTTCTCGCAAGTAGGTAATGACCTTGTGAACTTGGCGACCCCAATTCATCGCCGTGTCTTGAATTCTCATTCGATCATCTGCCGACACAGTGTGGTCTTCCATTCTCGCCCAAGACGATAGCAACAACCTAAGGGCAACAATGCACTCGAAAAGCGGATCGTCTTCTTCGACGTTTTCATCGAGGTCCTGCTCGACGTGTCTCAATAAATCGTAGATAGGGTGATCGATGTTCAAGTTCACGTGCAAAACCCCTTGGTTAGACCGAACGTTGAACATCTGATACCCATCAAGTTGGTCTGAATTGAATTGGTATGCCAGACCCTCTTCAACAAGATATTTCGCCAGTGCCCTCGCGTCTTCATCGTCTTGACCGAACGCTTCGAACTGTTCGGCCAAACCCGATTCGCGGTCGGTAGGAGGTATCTCTTCGCGATCCACATCAGTTTGCGTGGGACTTTCTTCGCCGGATTCGATTGCTTCTCGGTCAGCCTCAGTCGCCGTTTTTGCTGCTTTTGACTCGGGATCTTTAGGTGGCTGACTGTTTCCGTTAGTCCTAGGGCCGCGACGTTGGCTGAACATTCGTCTGATTTCGCGCATCATCGAATTGGTTTGGTCGCGTATGTCACCAACGATGCGATGTATCGGATCGTCGTCGAGGTCTAACTCGTCGAGAATTTCGTCGACGGTGCGATCATCGCGAGCAAGCGTTTTGGCTGCCTGAGTAAAATGGGCGACCATCTGTTTGTTGTGATCAACGCCGAATAACTCGTCGCAACTACGCCTAAAATGTACTTCGCAACCCCACCACCTGTTTTGTGGGTTGTCCGAGCTACCGCCTTCCCGCAAAAACGCGTCCTCAAGCACGATTTCTCTGTCCTCGCGAACCACGGACACTCCGATATTGTGTCTCGCGTGTTTACCCCGCGGAGCCGCTCCAGGATTCTGCGTAATCCGTGCAGTCCTTAACGCCGCTTGTTTGACGATGGAGTATTTGACTTCGATCGTCTCTTCTCGCCCCTCGATGACAACGGGGTAAAATTTCGTTTCACCCCATTGCTCAAACATCGGTTCGTCGTTCCACGGCGGCTCTGGCACTGACGTTTTGTCCATCAGGTACAGCGGGTCGTTAGGGATTACGTTGCGCTCGAGATCGTACTCATACGGCCGATTTCCAAGGAATGAGGCCATGCGGATTCGTGTGATATCGGCTTCGATGAAATAGCGGTGAATGCGGCCTAATTCTCTATCCGTGTTGTCAATGATCGCGCGTGCCGTCTTCCACTGGACTTTGTCAAGATCACGCCAAACTACAAGCGTGCCTGATCGTCCTTCGAAGATTTCTGGGCTACCGGCTTCTTGCCAGTGCGCCGGGATGGGCGTGTTCTGATCAGGTATCGGTACGTTGTGATCGCCTTGCTCAATTGCTCTCGCATCGATATGCGAATGCCAAACGGAATCCGGACCATCTTGCCATGTCCACACATCGACACGCTTACATTGGGACATCGATGATGTTGGCAGTCCCATGCCATACTTCCCAATACCTCTTGGCAGTTCGCGCCTCGTTCCACCACCGAATTTTAGAGCTTCAAATAGGGTGAGGACATCCATTCCCTCACCGCTGTCAAGCACGCCTATTTCTGTGACGGTCCGTCGTGTACGATTTCCTCGCGCTATGGGCTCTTCCTTCAGCAACAGTTCGATGCGTTCAGCATTTGCTTCGAACGAGTTATCAATCAGTTCAGCAATCGCGTACGCCGTGTTGTGGTACCGAGAATCCCTAATTGCTTGGATGGTAAGGCTGGGAGGGAATAGGCTTCGATCTGCGTTGGCCAATTCGGTCAGCTGTGTGTCCATAGTTCCTCCCAATTGGTGAACGCGTCGGTCACCGAAGCGAACCCGGGCAGGTTCGTATCTGCAACCGTTAGTATCAATGCTCGGCGGTTTCCGCCAGCCCGTGGGCCGCGCAACCCTCGTCCGACCATTTGCGAATACATGACCAATGAAGTAGTAGGTCTAGCTATGACAATACAGCTTGTACGAGGAGCGTCGAATCCGGCGGTGAGTACGCCGTAGTTGAAAATGACCATATGTTCGCGTGCGTCGCTTCTGAATTTGTCGATAGCGTGGCGACGATAATCGCTCGGAGTAGCCGCGGTGATGACATGACTATGTATACCTTGCTGGTTCATCGCATTATGACAATCATATGCACTATTCACTGACGGACAAAAAACTATCATGCGGCGATGGCGCGCGATTGCTTGAAGTGTGATTTCAACGATCCTTCTGGTTCGGCGTGCGTCTTGGCCGATGGCATCTAGGACATCTGGACTGTAATCATTCTCCGGTGGGGGAGTATCGACATTCACTTCCGATTCGAACTGTATCGAAACAAATGTAGGATCTGCGAGAAATTGATTCTGGATCAGGTACGTGACTGGATTATCGTGACCTTGAGGGTCGATTGAAACCTTTTGATGATTGAACATTTCTGCAAGTCGGTAGTCTGAATCCGTCAACTGCGCTGTGCGTCCTGGGGTAGCTGTTAGTCCAAGTAAGGGGGGACGTGTGCTGCACAACTGTTCTGTAATGAATGAGTAAGTTTCGGCGATCGCCTGATGTGCCTCGTCGAAAACCACGGCACAAGCGTCATTCGCCAATTTGGACAACAGTGTGTGGTCAGTAGAAGCAGTGGCGTGCAACTTGGCAAGCCCGGTAACGAGAAAGCCGCTGGATAGCGAGCGTAAATCTATGTTACGGCTACCCCAAAACCTGTGAATTGACGCTTCGCGTAGACCCAAATGTGACCATCCGAGGTTAAGTGCTTCGGCAGCTTGGTCGCAAAGTTCCTCCGTGGATGCTAGCCAAACGACCAATGATCTGTCACGGTCGTTGTCGTTCAGTAGGCGGCAAGCGACGTGGACTGCAATCCTTGTTTTACCCGCACCGGTCGGCAAATGTGCGACGACTCGCCGTTGTGGTGTGCTCAGTTGGTCGAGGGTATCGCGTACAACTTGCCGTTGATATGGGTAAAGGGCGTATTTCGGTCTGATAAATGCGGAAGCCGATTCAGACACCACATATCCCATCACATTCTTCGTTGAAATGGTTGATTGAGTCTGGGTCTTCCGTTTCTCTTTCAGCCATCACGGTGGAAAGGGGGCGACGCGCTGAGTGCAGATAAGGACGTCCGTTGAGGATCTTGCGCACTGGGTTAGTTTTGCTGTGCCGGAGCCATCTGTCGAATCTTACGGCTTCGTCGTAGCTTTCCGGTTCAGATCGTTTCATCTCTAGCCAATGGGCATCTGATCGATACGGGCATATCACACATGCCGAACGGTACAACTCGCGTCCGGGAAACTCTCCAGCGAACCAATCTTCACAGTCCTTTCGCGTCATCCGCAGGTCCATGAGTGGCCATCGGTGCTTGACCCAAGGTTCTCTGCTTGGTTTCATTCGAAAGATTTCGTCCATCGAAATCCCTAGCCACATCTCGACGTGTTCGTTTTTGGGGAAAGGTCGCCCTCTCTTACCACCCGCTAGTTTTCTGATTTGGCGGTTAATGGGTCTGATCTTGTAGTGATTGGTACATTGGCGGCGCAACATGCCTTTCTTGCCATCGTCGTCCATCAAAAACAGGGGAACGTCAACGAAACGATGTCCCGAGACTGTGCGTCCGCGTTTCAGGTTGGACTTAAGATCCCCACTAGTCACGCGGATGATCGGATAATCCAATTGGTTTTCTAGCCAATCGAGATGATCGTACACATATCGTGGCTCCCAACCTGTATCTGCGAAAATCGCAACGTCCGGTTTGGGATAGCCCAGGTCAAGCAGCTGGGGATCAGAGCGGGATAGTAGCAGGGCCAAAACGGAGCTTTGAACTCCTGCACCTAGGCTGAGGGCGCGGTAAACTACTTTGCTCGTTTCTGTGACCATCCACGTTCCTTTGATTGCTGTTTTCAGCAGGCAATATGCTACACCAGCCGCTTAACATAGCGTACCTGTGTGGTGGATGCAGATTCAATACTCGATAAACCATTAACGCACCGGTTCCCCTTACCTTGGGCATCCCCTGCGGTCGCTACGCTCCGCGTCCCCTTACGCTTCGCGAAGGGGAGGGGTGGATTCCCGCCTGCGCGGGAATGACGGGTTTTTGAGGAGTGACGGGGCGGGCATCCCCTGCGTTCGCTGCGCTCCGCGTCCCCTTACGCTTTGCGAAGGGGGAGGGAGTGTTGAGACGAGTCGCGGGCACGCTTTTCTGTGTCACTCGCCGGTTCCGAGCGACTCGGTATGCCGGCTCGAGTATGCGTCGGAGAAGGTTTCTTGGAGGTTGACGCTTACGGCGTTTAGGCGGGCGATGGCTGCTGGAGGGATGTTGCAGGATGTTTCGGAGATGCAGTCTTCGGCGAATTCGAGTTGGATGTTGTGGAGATCGTTGCAGGCTTGTGCGATTCCGGTGGTGTATTTTCCTTCGGGGAATTGTGCGAGGTTTGCTTCGTTGCAGGGGCCGAGTTTGAAGGAGATGCGTCGCCACTCGGATTGGGTGTCGGCGTCCTTCATGAGTTGGACGTTGCGTTGGAGATATGGGTATACGTGGCTGGGAGTGGAGACTTCGAGAAATTGGACGAGTGTGTCTTGTCGAATGCGCACGATGCCCTCTTTGGCGCCGGAGTAGAAGCCGGGTGCGACGATGGCGGTTGGGATGGCCAGTATGACGATAGCCATGATGAAGAAGGTCAGGAGCGAAGGGTTTCGGACCTGGCGCCGGAGCTTTGCCAACCAGTTGTCGGAGTCTCCGTAGTCGATAGTGCCGATGCGCGTGAGTTGCCCTCGGCGGGAGTCGGGTGTCTCGTAGTTTTTGTAGTCGCGGATGTCCACGGAGGGGTTAAAGGAAGTACGGAGGAACGGGCGACTGTGTGTCGCGGGTTCTACAGTAAGGATGATTCTACACGCAGGGTTAGTTCCGACCTCGGTATTCCCAGTCTCGGATCCATTCGGCGGGGATTTCCATGCCGAAGCCAGGGGCATCTGATGGCGTGATGTATCCGTCCTTAGCCGTTGCCATGCCAGGGATGCGGTTCATCTCTTCGAGGGGAATGCCGGGCGGCGAGCCGATCCAGCATTCTGCGATCGGTGATTCGGGTGCGGCCATGGCGACGTGCTGTCCCCAAGGCGAAACTGCTCCACCATGCGGAATCATGGCGATGCCGGCGGTCTCGGCGATGTTGTATATCTTCATCGTTTCAGTAACACCGCCGCTCCATCCGATGTCGGGTTGGACGATGTCGATGGCTCGGCGCTCGATGAGTTGGGCGAAGGCGTGTCGGCCTCGGTGGTCTTCGCCGGTTGCGAGGGGTATCCAAGTGATGGCGCGCTTGAGTTCCGCGTGTCCCTCGATGTCGTGAGGCGGGAGAGGTTCTTCGAGCCATCGGAGGTTGTATGGGCGGAGGCGTTCGGCGAGTCGGAGCGTGAACTCGACGTTGAAAGACATCACTGGGTTGATCATGAGCTCTGCATGGTTGCCGACGATTTCGCGGGATTTTGCGACGTGCTCCTCAATGATTCGGAGGCCATCGTCGCCTTGCGAGTAGTGCGCTGGATTGGTGATTTTGAAGCGCGTGAAGCCAAGTTCTTGAAACCAGTCGAGGTCGTCGCCAGTTGCGTATAGGGCGATCCGATCACGGACCGGTCCGCCGAGGAGCTCGTATACGGGCCTGCCCAGCAGCTTGCCCTTGAGGTCCCAAAGGGCTATGTCCACTCCAGCGAGTGCTGTCGACACGATCCCGGCGAGTCCGTGACGGTGTCCGCCACGGATCACGAGGTCATTCATGAGCTCGATCGCCATGCAGTTCTGACCTTCGAGCACGGGCGCGATGACATGGTCGATATAGGACGCGACGGGCTGTCCGAAGGAGCACTTGCCGAGTCCGAACGTGCCGTCTTCGGCGATGGCTTGTACCCACACCTCGGACAAGCCGACATTGCCTGGCATGTCTTGCGGTTTGCGAGAGAATTGCGGATAGAAATTGATCGGCATGGCCCGCGGCGCGCTCTCCGGCCATGGGGCGCGGCGCGCTTTGGATTTGGGTTGCGCTGGTGGCAGGTCGACGTGGACTGCTCGTAGGGATTTGAGTTTCATGATTCACCTCTGGATTCCGGCTTTCGCCGGAATGACGGATGATGGCAGGATAACGTTTTCTGCTTTGGTGGATGTCTAACTTGTACGGAAATTGCCTGCTTTTCCGGTTGCCCATGCTTTGATGAGGTGGTGGGCTATGGCGATGGGGCCTGGTACGCGAAGATTTTCACTTTTTTCGTCTAGGGCGAGTAGTACTTCTTCGCGGTCCCACCAGCGGACATCAGTCATCTCAAATTCGTCAATGTCGACGTCGGTAGTGAGTGCTTCACAGTGACTGCCGATCATGAGTGATGACGGGAATGGCCAGGGTTGAGTGGAGTGGTATTGGACGCGTCCGACTCTGATTCCGGCCTCTTCCCAGACTTCTCGTCGGACGGCCTCTTCCATCGACTCGCCGTGGTCCATGAATCCAGCGAGGGCGGAGTACATCTTCATGGCGCTCAAGCGTCCGGCGGATTGGCCGAGGATGCATCGATCGCCGTCGGTGACGACTGTGATGATTACGGGATCGGTGCGCGGGAAGTGTTGTCCGCTGCATCCGGTGCACTGGCGCATCAGACCGCCGCGGCGCATCTCGGTTGGGTCACCACATCGTGCGCAGAATTGGTGAGTGGAGTGCCATCCGAGGTTTGCTCGGGCTTGTGAGAGGATGCCGGTTTCGGCGCCGGAGATGATCATCGCGGACTCTCTGGCATCGCAGAGTTGGAGGCCGAGTTTGGAGGATTCTGAATCGGGGATCTGGTCGGAGCCGTGGCGGGCACTGCCCTTGACGTTCCATGCGACCAAGGGGTTTCCTCCCTCGTCGACTCCTAGGAAGGAGGCGAGGTTGGGTTCGGTTCCAACGAGTTCGCGGGCTGTTTCGTAGTTGATCCAGCCAAGATTGGCGGTAGTGTCGTTGGTGTTGGTGATGAGAGGATCGAGTCCGGCGAGGATGAGGACTTGGGTGGTGTCCGAGCGCATGAGGTCTGCGATCTCGGCTTCGTCTCTTCTGAGCGCGTCGCCTCGGTCAATGGGGTTTCCAGCGAATGTGTGAGGTGTCTCTATTCGGTTCAAGATTCTTGTGCCGATCTCGATTCTTGGCTGATTTCCAAACATCACTTTACCCGCGTTCGTATGAAGATTCAGAGACTCGATAATTGAAGGTGGTCAGATGATGAACTTTGTCAAAGATTGGCGATCGGCTGTTGCGCCTGTTTTGGGTGTGGCATTGATGTTGGTTGGGGTTGTTGGATGTGATTCGAGTCAGGTGGTCGTTGAGCCAACGGCGACGATGGTTCCAGCCTCGCCAACTGTGGTTGTCGAACCGACTGCGACGGAGGTTGTAGAGCCTGAGCCTACCGTTGCCGTTGTTGAACCGTCGGTGACGATGGTTCCCTCTACCGCGACGCCGGTCCCTCCGACTGCGACCGTTGAGGCAGAAATCGAATTCACTGCGGCAGTCGATCCGTATGTGTCATCGCTGACGGATCGTGTGTATGAGCTGACGATGATGTTGGCGGAAGAGCTTAGTCCGCGGCAGAGTGCGACGGAGGAGGAGCTCGAAGCGGCGATTTATCTAGTGGCGGAGATGGAGGAGTTGGGTTACGAGGTGGCGGTCCAGGATTTCGACGTGACCGAAGCTGATGCATCGGGATCGATCGAGGTGCTCGACAGCGGGGATGGCGGAGGGCCCAGCGTGAAATTTTCGCGCTCGGATGGTGCTACAGCTCGGATATTCTACCTGCCATTCGAGCCGGCGAATACAGGGAGAGTCGAAGGTGAATTGGTTTACGTCGGACTTGGCGATGACGCGGACTACAAGGGTGTCGATGTTGATGGAAAGATTGCGTTGATGAGTCGAGGGACGCTCACGTTTGAGGAGAAAGAGACGAATGCTGCGGAGCGTGGCGCGGTGGGAGTTGTGGTGTTTAACAACGAGCCGCGTTTTTACTTCGGAGGGAGATTGGAGCAGGAGCCGGATGTTTTCGTGGGCGGGATTCCACAGGAGGATGGAGAGAGGTTGCGGGATGCGTTGGATGATGGCGCGATGTTAGATGTGGAATTGCTGGTTTACCCGGATGGGGATGGACCGTCGAGGAATGTGATTGCGGAGTTGAACAATGACATTGATGGGGACAAGGTCTTGGTGATTGGAGCGCACTACGACACGACGCCTTGGAGTGTGGGTGCAAATGACAATGGAAGCGGGGTAGCGACGGCTTTGATCGTTGCGGAAGAGTTGGCGGATGACGAGTTGCCCTTCGACCTGCGCTTTGTCTTTTTCGGGTCTGAGGAGACGGGGTTGCATGGCAGCAATCACTACGCGGGTGAGTTGTCGCAGGCGGAGGTCGATCGGATCGAGGTGATGATCAATTTGGATGTAGTAGCCACAGGTGATCTGAAGGTATTCGGCGACTTTTTCACGACGGTGTACGCGCGTGACGTCGCAGAGAAGTACGATGTCGATCTGACGATAACTGAGCCGTTCGAGGGGGCAAGTTCGGATTACGCGGGGTTTGACGAGCGCGGAGTGCCGTACATCATGATTTATGCGGACAATTTGGACTACATCAACCATCCGTCGGACACTGTTGAGCACGTCGAGGCCAAGCCGTTGGGCGGGACAGTTGTTACAGTTTTGGGGCTTGTTGAGCAGTTGGCGGATAGCATCGAGCCATGACAAGGTCGAGTTCAGCAGGCGCGGCGGATCGGTTGGTTATCCGCGGATTGGAGCTGCGTTGCGTGGTCGGTGTTGAGGATTGGGAGCGTAAGATGGCGCAGCGGGTGGTTGTGGATATTGAGTTGCGGGGAGATTTCTCGGCGGCGGCTGAGTCGGATGATTTGGCGGATGCGGTGGATTATCGTTCGCCTTGTGTCGAAGCGGCGAGGTTGGCGGGGGATGGAGAGTATCTGTTGGTTGAGACGTTGGCGGGGCGGATTGCGGGTGCGGTTTTGGGGGTGCACGATTGTGTTGAGGTAGTGACTGTTTCGGTTTTTAAGCCTTTGGCGCTGGCGGGATTTGGGAAGGCGGAGGCGCGGGTGGAGGTAAGGCGGTGGCGTTAGGTTTCGCCATTGGTTGGGGATGAAGTGGGAGGTGCGGGGTAGAGTTCCCTTGTTGATGGTTTTCAGCAGGCATAGAGTTCTGCGCTGACATTCGCGGATATAGCATAGGCGATATATTATGGTTGCTAAAGGTTGGACGGTAGAGACGCTGAATTCGACCGTTGATCGGGAGATCGGGGCTTTGCCGGCTGACATGCGCACTCGGCTTCAACGATTCAGGGCGCTTATCGAGGAGTTCGGGTTCGATGGTGTACCGCCGAATTCCTTGCGTAAGCTTCGGGGGCCGCTGTGGGAGTTCCGCATCACCGGCCGGGATGGGATCTCACGTGCGCTATATGTCACTGCCCATGACAAACGCGTAGTAATCGTTCGTGTGTTCGTCAAAAAGACCCAACGCACGCCTACAAGGGAGATTGAATTGGCACTTAGACGTGCTAGGGAGGTTTCAAGATGACTAAGCTCTCTGATCTGCACAAAGAGTGGATGAAGGATCCTGAATACCGCGCCGAGTACGAGGCGACTCAGCCCGCGTTCGATCTTATGAAGGCGCTAATGGGCGCGCGGGTTCATTCTGGCCTGACGCAAGAGCAGATAGCCGAGCGGATGGGCACAACGCAATCGGCGGTCGCAAGGCTAGAAGGTTGGTCGGCTAATCCCTCGGTGAAAACTCTGCGGAAGTACGCGGAGGCTACGGGTACACGATTGAGGATCAGCTTTGAGCTGGTTGAGGCGGATGCGGTGTCCAATGGCAATGAAGCACCCAAACATGTAGAAGCATCCGATGTAGAAGCCGAGAATCCCGTTGCGGTCGGGAATTTGTCAGTGACAACATGATTAAGGTTGTGAGTTGGAATATCGCCAAGAAGCACGAACCTTGGCGGGAGTTGGTGAAAATGGACGCGGACGTCGCGTTGCTACAGGAGGCGGGCGATCCGCCTTGGGATTTGCGGGATGTGATCGAAGGGGGACCGTGGGAGAGCTACGACTCGCATGTCTTGTATACGAACGAGTACCGTCGACATTGGCCCAATCTCTTCGATCGTTGGTGTCGCGTAGTGAAGTTGTCTGACCGCGTCAAAGTTGAGTGGCTAAAACAGTTTCCACCTGTCGCTGGCCCACCAGAGGGCACAATTCCAGTGAGTGGGATCGGTACGATCGCCGCCGCGAAAATCAGGTCGGTCGACGACAACATCAAACCATTCGTGGTGATCTCGATGTACGGCCGTTGGATGGGTTCCCACCCACCCGAAGGTAAGAAAACATGGTTGCAGATGCCTGATACTTCTGTTCATCGGATAATTTCAGACTTGTCATTGTTCGTGGGCGATGAAAATCCGGTGACGCATCGCGTGCTGGCCGCAGGAGATATCAATCTCGATTATGGCTGGCGCGACGATGAGGTGACTTGGACGGGTAAGCGAGCAAAAGTCGTGTGGGATCGCTTCGATGCACTGGGGTTCGAATATCTCGGTCCTCAATTCCCGAATGGCAGGATGGCTACGCCAACTCCTGCACATTTGCCTGAAGACACCAAAAACGTTCCGACTTTTTGTTCAACATCCATGTCTCCATTAACTGCCCAGCTTCAACTCGACCACGCTTTCGCGTCGCGCGGTTTCCATGAGAGTGTCAAGGCACGTGCTCTCAACCGCGTCTGTCAGTGGGGTTCGAGCGATCATTGCCGTTTGGTGATGCAGGTGAGTGGGTAATCCGGCCGCATATCGCCATATAATCCAGCGCAGGTATTCAATCATCCAACAGAGGTCTCACTAGAATGAAAATCCTCCTTGTCGGCGGTTCCGGGCATGTCGGGACGTTTATTACTCCCTATTTGCGGGAGGTGCATGATCTGCGGGTGTTGGATTTGGCGGAGCCGCGGCATGATGGGATCGAGTTTGTGAAGGGGTCGGTGACGGATACGGGAGCGATTGCTGAGGCGGTGGATGGTGTGGACACGTTCATCTGGCTGGTGATGCAGAGTCCGCAGGGCGGGTCGGTGACGGACCAGGATGAGAAGGTGATCCGCGAGAACTACACGGTTAACAACATGGGGTTGCATCTGTTCTTGTGGACGGGTTACAACAATGGGTTGCGCAACGGCGTCTACACCAGCACGATGAGCGTCCATTTCCGGTACCGCGACTGGTACCAGTCGGAGGAAGAGGTGCCGCTGGATACTCCGAGCGCGTATGGCTTGTCGAAAGGATTCGGCGAGTTGATATGCCGATATTTCGCGCGACATTTCGACATGAATTTGGCGGCTTTGAGGATCACGGGTCCGAGGACTCGTGAGCAGTGGATCGATTACCGAAGCGCTCAATATGAAGTCGACCCGAGTGGTGCGCGACCTCTGCTCGTTACCGACGAAGAGGATTTGGCGAATGCGTACATGGCGGCGGCCGAGTTCGTGCAGATCGGCCACGGATCGTTCGAACCTTTCTTCATCGCCGGCGACGAGGACGGCATCGAGCACAATCTCACGAAAGCGGAGCGGGTGTTGGGCTGGAAGCCCATGACGCACTTGAAAATCGAGGTGCCGAAGATACGGCGCAAGTAATCCCCCGGCGTGGGCGAGAAGGAAAATGCACACGCCTAACTCGTTCGAAGCATCGTTCATCTTCTTCCCGCAGCCGCAGCTGCGGGGAGATCCATCGCATGTCGGATTGCGTTACCGGGATTTATGGCTTACGGCGGATGACGGCGTGCGGGTTCACGCTTGGTTGATTCGGGGTGAAGAGAGTGAGGATCCGGGTCAGAAACGAATTCTGATGCTGATCACTCACGGTAATGGTGGCAACATCAGCATTCGGTTGGACCAGTACCGAGAGTTTGTGGATCGGTTCAAATACATCGACATTTTCGCATTGGAGTATCGAGGTTACGGGTTGAGCGATGGGTTGCCGAGCGAGGAAGGGATCGCGATGGACGCGTTGGCTGCGCGGCGATGGATCGACGATTATGCTAGCGCCGTGCCAGTCGAGGAGCGACCGTCGATTGTGTATTTCGGTCGGAGCTTGGGTGGCGCAGTCGCGACGCGATTGGCGACTGTGATGGCGCCTGATGCGCTGATTTTGGAATGCCCGATATCGTCAATACCGGATTTGGCGAAGACGGTAACGCCTTGGCGCTTTTTGCCAGTCGAGAAGTTTATTCACAACCGGTTTGACACGGTTTACCACGCTGCAGATTTGCGATGTCCGCTGTTGGTGATGCATTCGGAGTTTGACGAGATCGTGCCAATCGAGTCGGGGCGGAAGGTCTATGAGGCGGCGAAGGGGCCGAAGCGGTTCTACGTGATCAAAGGTGCGCCGCATAATGGGGCGGATTATTACGATCCGGAGGGGTATTACGGGGCGATGGGGGATTTTTTTGGGTGACTTCGTTTGAGGAGAGTTTCGTTGCTGTTGACCATTTCGCGCATGGCGTCGGCGAATTTCCCTATCTCCGTTCAGTCAGCCGACCAGAGAGGTATTTGTGGATGACGCTTGAAAGCAGGGTCTGGTAGGGGATCCCTTCTTCCCTCGCACGCGAGTGGGCCAGATTGAAGTCTCGTTCCGTCATTCGGAGGTTCACCCGTTTGGTTTTGTTGAACGTATTGCGGGCTGCTTGGCGCGCGAACTCAATCTCCTTCTCGACATTTGGGACAGAAACCAATTCACCACGCTCCAAACTCTCGAGAATTTCTCGCTCTTCTGGGTCCAAACGGTCCTTCATGACTGGCGTTCCCTTCGGTAGTCTCTAGCCGCTTTGCGGCTGGGAATGATCGTCTTCAGAAACGGGGTTCCATCGGACTGGACGACGAATGGAACCAGGTGCACGTAGTCATCAATCTCGACGACGTAGATTTGTTGACCGGCATATCGCTCTTGGTTCGGATGTGGCACGACGTCAACTAAGCCACCATGTTCAATCGCGGTTACAACCCTCTCAAATGAGATTGCTCGCTCGGCGATCAGTTGTCGGTTTTTCTCAATGCTCCAGTCGAAGCTGGGGTTCATGAGTCAATTATCGCACGATGTGTGCATTTTGGCAACGATATGTCACTCCCACCTGAAGGCGTGGGCAGCTAGGCCGAAGCAGATTATTGCCCAGACGGTGAGACCTAGGATGGAGCCGCCTTGGATGAAGAGGGTTTCGCCGCTGTTGACCATGGCTCGCATGGCGTCGGCGAGGAACGTTAGTGGGAGCCATCTTGCGATGGCGACTACCCAGTCGGGGATGACGGAGTGGGGTATGAAGACGCCGGAGAGGAACATCATCGGGAGGGTGATGATGTTGGCGAGGGGTGCGGCGGTGTTTTCGGTTTTGGCGATGCCAGAGACGGCTAGTCCGAGGGCTGCGAATCCGAAACCGCCGAGGATGATCAGTGGTATGACTTCGAGCCAGAACATAGCGTATCCGGGGGAGACTTCGACGCCGGATACGAATATGCCGACTAAGAGAAGTACGTAGGTCTGCACGATGAGTAGGAGCATCCGAGTGAAGAGTAAACCCGCAAGGTAGTGTCTGGGATTGATGGGCGTGGCATGAAGCCTTTTCAAGACACCTTGGTTGCGAAGCCTTACAAGAGTGAAGACTAGTCCGAAGAGCGCGCTTTGCATGATGGATAGCGAGACGATGCCGGGGACAACGAATCCTTTGTAGCCTTGGCCACGCCCAGCGACTTCGGTGAGCGACACCGTGGCCCAGTTTTCGACACGGTATTCAGATGGGACGTCGGCAACGGTTTTGAAGACGCCGTCTAAGACTTGGCCCAAAATGGCACGAGCGGCTTCAGCTTCTTGCGCGTTTCTGCCGTCGTACGTCAGATCGATCACAGATGTCGATCCAGGTTCGCCAAAGCCTTCCGGGATCACCAGCACTCCGGTGATATCCCCTTCGAGGATGTCGTCACGCAAGACGTCTTCATCCTCGGAATCGGGGACGTTGAAGAGAGGTTCGCCATCGGACTCGCCTTTCAATACCGAAACCAAAGCCTTGGATGCATCGTTATTCGCTCTGTCTACGATGCCTATTTCGGGCGGTTCGAATCCGCCGAAGTTGAAGAGACCGAAGACGACCATCATCACGGTCGGGAATGCGAGCGTCCAGAACAGCGCGGCGCGGTCGCGTAAGAACATTTTCAACTCGGCAATTATGAAAGCTTGGTAAATTCGCATGGTGGTTGTGTTTTATCGTGCCCCCTCACCCTAACCCTCTCCCACTGAGGGGAGAGGGAATTTACGGGGTCAACTCTCAATAGTTGATCGGTCTACTCGATAAGGCTCCGTCCGGTCAGATCGATAAACACGTCTTCGAGGGTTAGGACTCCATCCTTTCGCACGGATTCGGCGCCTCGTGACTTCAACTGGTCGATAAGTGCTTGCGGTGTGTCGATGGCGACGATATTGCCGTGGTCGATCACCGCGACTCGGTCGCACAGAACCTCCGCTTCCTCCATGTAGTGCGTTGTGAGCATGATCGCCATGCCTTCGGAGCGTAGACCATCGATCAGGTCCCACATGTTCCGACGCGCCTGGGGATCGAGTCCGGTTGTTGGTTCGTCGAGAAACATCGCAACCGGATCGTTTACTAGCGCAACCGCGATCGACAACCGTTGCTTCTGTCCGCCGGAAAGGTGCCGATACTGCGACTTGGCGCGCTCCGCGAGATCGACCTTCTCCAGCGCCTCCTCAGGCGACATGTCGGAATCGTAAAGAGTGGCGAAAAGCTGCAACGTCTCACGAAGATTGAGGTTGTCGAAAAACGCGTTTTGCTGGAGCTGGACTCCGATCATCCCTTTGACGCGCTTCGAGTTCTTGGTGACGTCCAGACCGTTGATGTACGCCTCTCCGCTGTCAAGGTCGCGCAAGCCCTCGAGAATCTCGACCGTCGTCGTCTTGCCCGCGCCATTGGGGCCTAACATGCCAAAGATCTCGCCGTGATGCACTTCGAACGAGACGCCGTCAACCGCGACCAGCCCGTTGTAGCTTTTGCGGAGATCGCGGACTTGGATGACGATGTCTTTAGAAAGTGATTCGGTTTTTGTAACAGTCAACTATTGATGATCCCTAAATGTGGCTACGCTTCGACCTTACGAACCACGTCGCCGACGCGGATCTTGCCGGGCTGAACTATCTTCGCATTTGCCCCGCGCCGTCGCTGTTGCATGGCTACGGGACCGCTCACGAACCTCAGTGCGTCGTGGCCAAAACGCGACGCGAACTTCACACAGCCAGTGTGCGGTGCCGCGGTCAACTCGACGATCGACGAACCGATGCTCAGCCGCGATCCAACCGGGAGGTTGTCGTGACTCAAGTCGATGTCGACGAAAAGCTGATCACCAGCAAGCTGCCAACGCGTTTTGTTTCCAGCCAAGGCATCGATCAGACGTGTGTTAATCAACGTCACTTGTGCTTCGGGGTTGGCCGATCCGTCTGCGGTGCTGCTACTTCCTCGATCAAGCCAGTTGTCGCCGACCAGTCCGCTCTCCAAATCAAGTTCGGCAACCTCTAGCAACTCTCGTACCCCGACGCTCGGTCTAGCCGAGATCATCTCCAGATGACCTCTGTCTGCGGGAGATGCCTGAATGTGCGGGAGCGCTGCCTCCAACTCCTGCAATGTCGCTTGGTTAGTCATGCTCAAAGTGTAAACTCATGGGTTGAATATCGGAACCATTGTCGTCTTCACCGAAGGGAGTTGACGCTAAAGGTTCTTTTCGCGTACCAAGGAGTCGAGATAAATGTCTGCCAATCGGGTTAACAGGGCTGTCGAACTGCTCTCACAAGACCAGCCAGTCTATTACACGGGTGGTCACACTGGGGCAATTCTGACGCATGAGCAGGGAATGAAGGACGCTCACACGTGGGCGGACTACATCAACGTCGGCATGGAGCATGGCCCATTCGACCTCGGCGGTCTGCAGAACTACATGGAGGGTTTGGTCGCAGGCGGCCCAACCAACAGTGGTCACCGCACACCAACGGTCATTGTCGAAGCGCCGGTCGACGGTTCGACGGAAGACACGATCCGCTACAACGCTTGGCAGTTCCGACAGATCCTCGCCCGCGGCGTTCACGGTATCTTGCTCTGCCAAGCGGAAACCGCCGACGCAGTCCGCGCGTTCATCGAGTCTTGCCGCTACCCGCGCGCAGCCAATGGTGTCGGCTACGGTCTCAACCGCGGCACGAGAGGCGTCGGTTCAGAGCCCGGAGCGGCTCAGATATGGGGTCTCGACAACCCGGAATACATCACTAAAGCCGATCCGTACCCGCTCAATCCAGACGGCGAGTTGATGCTAGGCATCAAGGTCGAATCTGTACGCGGCGTTTCCAACATCGAGACGATGCTCGCGGTGCCTGGCATCACTTTCGCCGAGTGCGGTCCGGGCGATTTGCACATGTCTTACGGTGTCGACCGCGGCGCGCCTAACACCCCGTTCGACCCTCGCGTTCAAGAAGCCAGCGAACGCGTTCAGAAGGCTTGCGAAGAGAATGGTGTCGCGTTTCTTGGTGGTGGAACTGCCGACAACATCGCTGAACGGCTTGACAGCGGAGTCCGTGTCGTATCTGGTGGCAACCCTGAAATCGCCGCAATCGGTCGTGCGCACACTAAACGGACGATGCCGGTGTAAAGATGCTGCCTGTCGTCATCGATACATTCGCTGAGGCTGTCTCCGATGTGCCTGACCGCGCGAGGGTAATGATCGGCGGTTTCGGTGGCTCGGGCGGGCAACCAACTAGGTTGATGTTGGCGCTTGCCGATCATGGGCCTCGCGAAATTACCATCATCGGCAACGTAGCGGGGATTTCCAAGACAACGGGTTACGGCTGGCCGCCGCATCTGGAGCCTATCGACCAAGGCATCTTCTTCGAGCTTGGTTTGGCGAATAGGATCATATGTTCGTTTCCTATACCGGGTCAGACGCGTCCGCTGTGCGAGATAGAGAAGGCTTGGCGCGAGGGCCGTGCCGAGGTGATCGTGATACCGCAAGGCACTCTCGCGGAGCGGATACGTGCGGGAGGTGCTGGCATCGCGGCGTTCTATACGCCCACTGGAGTCGGGACTCCAGTAGAGGAAGGTAAGGAGGTCAGGGAGTTTGATGGGCGTCCTCACCTGTTGGAGCATGCTTTGCGCGCCGATTTCGCCTTGATCCGAGCCAAGCGCGCTGACACCTACGGCAATCTTGAGTATGTCGGGACTTCGCGTGCGTTCAATCCCGTGATGGCGCCAGCGGCGGATGTGACGATTGCGGAGGTGGATGAGATTGTGGAGCCTGGTGGGATCGATCCGGAGCGAGTGGGGACGCCGGGAGTTTACGTAAATCGGATTGTTAAGAGGGATGATGGGGATGAGATGCCGTAGAAGCGGTATTTGTGGAATCGAGAGCATCCTCGACGCGGTCGATATTCGTCGTTCTCGTGAAAGTGGACGGGAAGATTCCTCGCTGCGCTCGGAATGACAGGGCGAGGGGCTCGCCTCCCATCTGGGTTCCCGCCTGCGCGGGAATGACGTGGGTTTTGAACTAGGATGCGAAGGATTGGGAAGGATTTTAAGGATGGGTGTATTGTGGGTGTTTGGGATGGGCATCCCCCTGCGTTCGCTTTGCTGCGCGTCCCCCTTCGATTCTCGAAAGGGGAGTTTGGAT
>DAOUJE010000030.1:0-19910 GCA_034423055.1 Dehalococcoidia bacterium
CGCCGACTCCAACACCCCAGTCCGACCTCGCCACCAACTACGACGCCGACGGTGACGGTGACGTCACACGACAAGAATTCGGGCAAGTCCTCAAAGACTACACAGACGGAAAAATCGACTACGCCCGAATGCTCGAACTACTCCGGGCCTGCAAATGCTTAGGTGCCCCCCGACGATAGACAACCCCCTTCACTCCCCCTCCCCGAGGGGGAGTGAAGGGGGTGCCGCTACTCATTTCCCTCCCCTTTCCAGGGGGAGATTAAAAGGGGTTCCCACAGAGGGATGCCCAAAGCCCTACATCACCAAGGCAACGCGTGACCTGAACGCCGGACGCATCACACACCAGGAATTCAACGAAATCACCGCACGCTGGGACTGCCAACGCGGATTCAGAAGCCGCTTCAAATGATGGCAATGCCCCTTTCACGACGTGAAAGGGGCGCGCACAAGCGCAGCGAGTGCGCGGGGTATGCACGGGCGGCAGGGTGGAAAGCCCCCGCGACGCACGACACCCCGACACAACATAAAAGCCCCGAACATCGTCCGGGGCCTGAACTAATCGGTATGTCCGCGCCTGTCTACTGAAGCAGCGGATCCAACTGCGACAGGATGTCGCACTCGATGCCTACGAAGTTGCCGGCGCGGTCGCGGTCGATGTAGACGGCTCGGCGCAGCGGGTCCATCGGAAAGAAGATGCACTGCCGCTCTCGTTCGGCCTTTTCCAAAAGACGAATCTTCTCGTCGTAGGCCTCGCGTTGCGCAGCGCCGAAGCCGAACTGCACGCTCGGATCGATGTGGAAAGGGGTAGGGAATAGAAGCGGCGAGGCCATCAGCTTCTCGGACCCGCACGAAATGATGACCGTCGAGTTCGCGGGCGTCACGCCGCCGGAGCGCTCCATCTTGATGCCGGGACCGACATCCGCTTCATCATCATCGACAAGTGTCACGTCCGCTCCGAGCTTTTCCAGCATCTTCAGGTCCGCTCGAACATCGCGATATGCAGCAGCGTCGAACGGATGGTTGCTCATGGCAGTGTCCCACTCTTCGCGCGGGATGATGAATTCGGCGTTTGGACAGACAGGTTCGGCATCGCCACGGTTGTTGTAAATAACCAAGTTTCCAGCGTGAAGGAAGTGCAGGCTGGGAAGGATTACGCGGGTGACCAGCTTCGGTTGAAGCGTCCGCATCAGCTGGTTCGATTTCGCACCCAGAACCTCTCGGGTGAAGATGGGATCGCGCATCCCGACACCGGTGCCGATCAGGCTTATGTCATATTCGCCGTCCTTCATGCCGGGAACATTGACTTGGATGGCATAGTTCGCCATCGTGACGCGGTTCTGACGGTCGGTCGGACTTTTGCCGTCGTTCAGATTGAAGTTGCGCCAAATCGCTTTTTCAACGTTGTAGGCGTAGGTTACGTCGAGTTTGATGCTGCTGGTGTCAATCGGCTTGATCTGTACGCGGGGCATTGAGTTCTCCAACTCTTGTTTGAAGGGTCTGTGTCGAGGCGCGCGACACCAATCGGGGGTTACAGAATGGACGCGGTGTCAGCTGGACGGATGACACGCCTTGCGTCAGGATTCCGAAGGCCAGTGAATAGTTCAGGGCGAAATGCAGCCCTTGACCTAGGTGGTCAGAACTGGATCAGGCCTAGCCTAGCCGCGATCCCTCATGCGACTTCGCGGGTGAAGACGGGCTCCATGGGGTGAGCCCCCGTGTTGATGACCGTCATCGTGTTTCGTCCCCCGGCGATCTCGGGAAGAGTAATGAGAAGGACGGATTTCGCGAGTTGGATACGATGTTGCGTCGCAGCGTTGTCGCTGCTGGCGTATTCACTCGCCTGCCGGAATGTGTCACCGTGCCTGAGCATCAGTTGCCTCCTTGTCGGACTAGCGATGAGTCGCAGTCTCAAGAACTTCGGCTGTTCTGAGGCTGACTTTCTCGTCGCACCGCTTCGTAATTCTAGACTTATCCAGAGATAAGATCAATAGAAATACAAAATTAATTTTGAATTAATTAGAAAAAATCGCTGACACTCCACAGCTAGATTCTAAACAAGTTCAAAACTAGTGAATTAACTGCACAGAGCCGAGCATAACAGCGCTTCGGCATGTAAACCCATCTGGGAAACGGAGTTAAGCGGCTATGCAGACGATTCGCTACAATCAGAGAACAGCCCCAATTTTCGGGATTTCAGAGGAGATTCGATAAAAATGGCACTGCGATTGCAAGCGATGCGAGGCGATATTGCACAAATCGCGTCAGACGCCGCCATAGTCAACCTTTTCCAAGGCGTAACCAAGCCCGGAGGCGCGACCGGGGCAGTGGACCGAGCGCTCGGCGGCCTCATCAGCGAGTTGATCGCGGACGGCGAGATTACCGGCAAGCGCGGCAACAACGTCCTTATACATACGCCAACGGACCGCTACGACGGATTCGCTCCTAAGCGGGTGTTGGTGATGGGTTTGGGCAAGAGCGAAGGCTTTGGCATCGAAGACGTCCGTGAAATCTCAGCAGTTGCCGCCAAACGACTAAGCAGCATCGCCGAAACGGCAACCACGATCATCCACGGTGCCGGGATCGGCGGATTGGACACGCAAGAATCGGCGAGGGCGATCGCGGAGGGCGCAGTCGTCGGAGCATACGCATTTGATAAATACAAGACAAGTTCAAAAACTTCCGATCAGCGACTCCAGACTCTCAACGTCGTCGAGTTCGATGACGCGAAGATTCCGCAGGTGAGATCTGGTGTCGGTTTGGGAGTGAGCGCTGGAGAGGCGCAGAACTTCGCTCGGGACTTGGTGAATGAACCGGCGAATGTCTTGTCGCCAGAGGTGATGCGGGACGCTGCGCGTGAAATCGCGGAGGAGAATGGTTTTGGAGTGCAGGTGTTGAGCATGGACGAGTGCTTGGCGATGGGTATGAACGCGTTTTGCGGCGTGGCTCAGGGGGCGCAGCGCCCAGCGCAGTTCGTCCATCTCAGTTACGAAGGTGATCCGGCGAACGCGAGCAACAACATTTGGTTGCTGGGCAAGAGCATCACGTTCGATTCTGGCGGTTTGTCGCTGAAGCCGCCGCGCGGCATGGTTACGATGAAGGGCGACATGGGAGGGGGAGCTGCGGTTCTGGGCGCGATGAGAATCATCGGGGCGCTGAAGCCACGCATCAATGTCCATGCGGTGCTGCCGATGACGGAGAACATGCCGGGCGGTGGAGCTCAACGGCCAGGCGATGTGGTTCAGGCGATGAACGGCAAGTACATAGAGATAGACAACACCGATGCCGAGGGACGGTTAACGCTGGCAGACGCGCTCGGATATGCCCGAGAGAATGGCGCGGCGCGGATAGTGGATGTTGCGACGTTGACTGGCGCGGCGCGAGTGGCTTTGGGGACCGGCAATGCGGCGGTGTTCGGCAACGACGACGGATTGGTGAAGTCGGTGATGAATGCGGCCGAAGCGTCGGGCGACGGGATGTGGCGGTTGCCGTTGGACGCGACGTCGAAGCGATTGAACCGTTCGGGCATAGCAGACGTAAAGAATAGCGGGGGTGCTCCAGCCGGATCGATCACGGCGGCGCACTTCATATCGGAGTTTGCGGAGGACACGCCTTGGGTGCATATCGACATCGCGGCTGTTTCGATGGTCACTGGAAGCAGTGGAATGTTCAGGACGGCCGGAGCGACCGGGGCACCGACGCGGACGCTGGCGAATCTGGTCGTTTCACTAGCTGGGTGAGTTGACAAGGATCAATTTAAGTTCGGTTCTCTTGACGGCGCTAGGGGCGCTGCTGTTGTTCGGCGCGGTTGCGTGCGGGAATGTCGACAATCTTGAAACCACGCCGGAGGTTCGGGAAAAGAAGGTCGCTTCGACCGAATTCGCGGTCGTGACGCCGACAACGATTGATCTGCCGCAAGGCTGGTGGAACCCGATTGATGAGAAGGCGCTTGAAGAGATCGAGTATTCGTTGATCGGCATCAAGATGTGGGGCAATTGCGTCTGGTACAAAGACGATCCGTCGCCTTCGACGGAAGCGGCAGTAAGGGAGTCGCTGGCCGACGTAATCGGATCGCCGATAGCGGTTGAGATTGGAATTGTCGAAAGTGCGAATCTGAGTTTGGTCTGCGACAGATATTTCGCATCCGTCGCCGATTTCGAGATCGAGGTTTCGGAAGGTCGTCGAGCAGCATTGGCCATCGATATGATGATCGATCTGTTGGATTCATGCGTGAGTTTCTATGCGGCTCCGGAGGCACCGCTGGCGTATCGTATCGCGACGACGTTCCTGGACATGTTGTGGATGCTTGAGCAGGATGGGCCCAGGTGGCCGCGTCGAGACTTCTGGGGAGTCCGTGAATGGTGCGACAACATAGTGGAAGGCGCGGTGGCGAGTTAGGGGGATACTAATCTTCTGTGTTACGCATCCAATTGAGCATGCTAGTCAAATCGTGCGACCAGAAGATGGTTAGCCCCTTGTCTTGTGCATCTTTCAGGTTACGCAGGTTGTAAACACCCGCAAGCACGGCCGCGGGTACGAGTTGTGAGCTTCCGAACTCGTCCTTCCAAAACGAGGCTTTCACCGTAGCGTCATTGTTGAGTCGTTTGATCGAATTGGTGGCCGAATTTGAAAGCTTGCATTCGACTGCCATGGTCCTGCCATCGTGTAGCCCGATCAGAACATCGGCCTTCCGATTTCCAAGCATCGTCTCGGTGCAGAACTCTCCTTTCTGCGGGGCATCAGATAGCACTCTCACTCGTCGGGCAGGAACTTGCTTGGATCGAGCACGTCGCAATTGGTTTGTCAGCAGGGCTTCTTCACTCTTACCTTGATTGCGCCGCATGGTCTCTAATCGGCGTGTGGCAAGAAGGGTTGCAGTCGCGATTATTGCCGACTTTCGATCGTGTTTGTTTGGTTCACGAGATTCATTGATCCAAGGGAAACGTCGCCGATCGTGCCAGTCTTGAATAAATGTGACCAAACGATCCGCCAATTGGGGGTCGGACTTGCTTCGGCTTGTTGCCAGTGATTGTGATTGGATCAGGATCTTCAGGTCGTCTTCGGAGACCGGCGGTCCAGATAGATAGCGGACTACTTCCAATTTCCGCTTGTCGCTAAGCAAATCGACCGCTGCATCAAGGAGTTTTGCCAAATTGGCGGTTTGTTCAAACACTTCCTCGACTAAGTTTCGATACTCATCGAACGTGTCCGTGTAGATTTCTAGCGGTTCGGTAAGCCTAGCTTGCCTAAAGTGCTCGATAGCTCGCTCGCGTTCAAAATCAAGCTCTCGATCGGTCCAAACAGGCGGAGACTTCACGCCGACATTTCCCTGAGCATGTTGAGATCAGGCACGGGAATGCGCTCCATTTCGCGGGGTTCAAACTTCGTGAGTCCCCCAGCGTAGACACGTCCGACGTGAATTGGTGTATCGCCTCTAAGGAATGAAACCAATGCAGTCAGCACGTCGAACTCCAGTTTCTCTCGCGGATATAGTCCGTGCGCGACATTCAAGTGCCTCGCTCGGGCAGCATTCAGAACAAATGCCGGCGGGCGCCGCGCCATGTAGGTTGCCAAGATTGGTGCCGGCTCTCGAAGACGCACAGACCACCAAGAGCGTCGCTTTTTGGCGGTGTAACTGTGCATAGCGCCCATTTCCATAGCCTGAACAAGGAACTGTTCAACAATCTTGAGGGAATGACTGTCAAGGGCCGAAAGGTTTTCAGGCAGGTCGATAACTCGTTTAAGTTTTTCGGTGTTGCTCAGGACGTGACCAGCTTGAAACAATTCCTTGGCTCTTGTCACGGTCGGGAAAAGCACGCTGTCGGGTAAACCTTCGCTATGTTTTCCAGCGATCCACACGCGATTTGCTCCAGTGACTTGACCGCGATGAACTCGGCACATTTCACCTAGTTCCACATAGCCTTCTGGTTTTTTGGGTACGGTTCGGATGAAATGCGACCACCGTTTTTCGTTTGCAAGTCGCTCACGCGGCACTAGTTGCCCATCATCCGAGGCACCCAATCCCAATCCCAATCCCGATAACTGCGTGATGCGAGTGAAGCGCGCGGAAGGCGGCTTTGCGTCGGCTGTGAAAGTTGTGATCGCGCCCGTTGCAGCAGTTCCAGGAAACGGGTCGGCTTTGGGATCGATCACGCATATGCCTTGTCCGCCTAACTCATTGATAAACAAGTCGCGGATCAGCTGTCCATAGTTGACATCCAGCCACTCAGATGCTGTGATGAGTGCGCCATAGTCTCCAGGTTTCGCGGTTCTGGCTATTTTCAAGAAGAAGTAGACGTGCAATCCCGCTAGCGCGCTGGCTTTGAGGCCCATCGCGGATGCTTGTTTCTTAAGCCAATCCTTCCAGTCGGGGTGGATGTCGTGGTGTCTAACGTATGGTGGATTACCGATAAATAGTGACTTTCCGCTTGATCCATCAAGATCAGAGGTTAGGAAATTTTCAACTCGTACCTCGGAACGTTGAGACATACCTGCGACTGCAAGGTTCGCGCGCGTCATCAAGGCTGCCAAGGGGTCTTTCTCGATTGCGATCAAATGGGCGTATGGAAATCTGCGACCAGCTCTTAACAAAAATCGACCAGAACCGGAACCGGGATCGATTACACGTTCGGGTTGTCCGACAGCTTCGGTCCAATCCAACATTGAATCGACGATATGCAGGGGTGTGTAAACCGCACCATCTCGCCGTCGTAGTTCACTCGCTCGAAGCTGGCAAAAGAGATCACCCAAAGGGTCGTTACCTTTTTCAATCTCATTAAAAGTCGTGGTGACCAATTCGCTAGAAATCTCGGGAATATCATCGAGCAACGATGCTTCCCACCGAGTCATATACGGATCAGATTCCGCTCCAACTGCTCCAGCAAGGGCGGCTAACACCTGTTCGTCGGGTACTAGATGAGGATCAGACGTTACCGCTGTTCCGTTTGCCGGCATTGACTGAGAGGTTGCTGCGATTGCCATGCCATCCTTTGTCTTGGCAACTGACCTTAACTACGGACTGCTATCCGCCCCAGATTTCGGCGATGGCGAAGATGATGCCGGTTTGCCCCAGGATGATGGGTACGAGCCACTTGAGCAGGTCGAACTTGACGTTGGCGACGTTTGTCTGAACGTTGGCAATCTCGGTTCTTACGATTGCCAGGTCTTCTTTGGTCGCGAGGTGGGTGATCTGGGTTTCAACAACCGCTACACGTCTGTCAATTGCGGCCAACCCTGTCTCGACTATGGATAATCTTGTCTCGACTGTGGCCAATCCTGTCTGGACTGTGTCCAACCCTGTCTCGACTGTGGCCAATCTCGTTTCGACTGTGCCCAAGCGTTCGTCGATCTGTTCCAGTGTGGTCATCAAGTTTCTCCGAAGTCGGCTGGCTAGCCGAGTTGGTGTTTCCATGTTACCTCAATCGTTTCTTTAGGTTATATTATACAAATGTATCAATCAAGCGCGTATGCGAGAAAATTGGTGATTCGATCAAGATGAAATTCTCGATGCGCCGCAGCCATTGGTTCGTTGCGGCTAGTTCCTAGAACGGGATGATGGTGGTGTCTAAGAGGCTTTCGGTGATCAGGATGGCACCGAGGGCGATGCTGAGGGTGCCGGCGGTTAGGGTGATGGCTCGGTTGAGGGTTTGGCGTGCGGCGGAGATTTTGAAGGGGATGGCGAGGATGATTGTGAGGGCGGACATGGATAGCATGGTGCCGATGCTGAAGAGGGCGATGTAGCCGAGTCCGGTCAGCGTGGAGTCGATGGTGGGCAGGAGGGCGACCATGACGGCGGCGCTTCCGGCGAGTCCGTGGACGATGCCGATGGCGAAGGATCTGATGCGGAAGACGGGTTTGCCGAGGATGAAGATGCTGTTGTGGAGCGGTTTGGTACGTTGGTGCGATTCTTGCGCGTGTGAGGCGTGGACGTGGATGTGCGGTCCGGCGCCGTGGTCGTGCTGGTGGATGTGGAGGTTGCCGCGCAGGACGTTCCATGCGGCGCTGATCCCGAGGTATATGAGCATGATGCCGACGCCGATTTCGAAGTAGGGTGCGACGGCTTCGTAATAATGCAGCGTGACATCTTTGGTGATCAGGATGATGGTGCCGAGGATGATGAGCGGTGCTGAGTGACCGGCGCCCCAGGATGTGCCGATCCAGATGGATTGCCAGATGTTGCGCTCTTTGCCGACGATGTTGGCGACGGCTACGACGTGGTCGGCGTCGGTGGCGTGTTTGAGGCCGAGCAGGAATCCGAAAGCGAGTACGGCTACGAGTCCTGAATGAACGTCCATTGTTATTCGGTCGTACGGAGTCGGGGTTTGGGTGTGTAGAGGTGGCACGCCCGGAGGGATTCGAACCCCCGACCCTCTGGTTCGAAGCCAGATGCTCTGTCCCCTGAGCTACGGGCGCACGGATGCTGATGCTCGCGAGATTGCAATTTGGAGTGGGGTGGACGGAGGGAGTCGAACCCTCGATCTTCAGGGCCACAACCTGACGTGTTAACCGCTACACTACGCCCACCACGTATCGCGCGAGGTTTGCGTCTGTTTGATTCTAAAACAGCGAGTGGTTTTTTGAACTAGGATGGGCAGGATGAGAGAGGATTTTGGGAATGGATGGTGTTGGGTGTTTGGGGCTTTGGTCGGCATCCCCCTGCGTTCGCTTTGCTGGCCCCCCTCTCAATCTCCCCCTTGATGGGATGTTTGCGCAACCTTTGTTATGCGGGAGGCTGGATGCGGATCGGTCGTTGGAGTGCCGGTTCCGACTGTTTCCGGCGGGGCGGTTGCGGGCGTGTCTCCCCGCGGCGGCGTCCGAAAAACGGCGCGCGCGTCCGTTGCGGGCCTACGCCCGCGCCGTGACGTGAGCCGGCTTCACGGCCCTCACGATGTTGCAGGCCGTGCTCTTGAGCAGCAGCTCGGCCTCTCCCTTGGCCAGTCCCGTGTAGCGCGCCCTGCGGCATCCCAGCGCCCGCTTGAAGTATCCGAAGACGCCTTCGGCCGGCATCCGCCGCTTCGAGATCTCCGCGTTCCTCGCCCGTTTTTCGGGCGCGAGGACGGGATGATGCTTGTTGGCGCGGTGCATCGCCGCGTTGCCGATCCCCATCTCCTCCAGCAGTTCGGTGCGATGCACCGTCTCGTACGCCGCGTCGGCGTACAGCACCTCCTCGCCGCCCTGGATCAGGGCGTCGCACATCAGCGTGTCGTTGACGTGCGCCGGCGTCAGCAGCGCGTCCCTGACCAGCCACGATCCGCAGCCGATCGCGAGATGCCCCTTGTATCCGAACGTGCCGCGGCCCCAGGTCGCGTCCGGGTCGGCCGGACTGCTCGAAGCGGCGCGCCCGTGCCCCCTCCGGCGCCGCGGGCGGCTCGCATGCGCCTCGACGAGCGTCGCGTCCACCACCGTGCCCCGCCGAAGAACCATGCCCTGCTCGTCCAGCTGCGCGTTCACCGCGTCGAACACCCGGCGCATCAGACCCCTCTCCACGATCAGGTTCCGGAAACGGCTGATCGTCGAATGGTCCAGCGTGCCGTCGCTCAGGCACAGACCGACGAAGCGGCGCCACGAGAGGTCGTTGCACAGACGCTCCTCCAGCTTCGGATCGCCGAGGTCGTGCAGGTGCTGGAGCAGCAGCGCCTTGAGCATCAGAAGCGGAGGATAAGCCTTCCGGCCCTCGCCCGAGGAGCGCAGATCCGCCACGACGCAGCCGATCCTATCCCAGTCGATCGACGCGTGGATCCTCTCCAGACGCTCGTTGCGGCCCAGATCGTCGACGACGACCTCGTCCGCGAATGTCCTCCGACCCGTCTCTCGATGCATGCCGGACCTCCCGAAACGACGAAACACGATACGTTGCAAACATTGAAGCACAAGCCGCGAAGTTGTGCAAACATCCCTTCTAGGGGGAGGGGGAAGGGGTGCTGACGCAAAAAGGGAGGGAGGGGAGATTCCTCGCTGCGCTCGGAATGACAGTTGCGTTGGAATGACAGTTGCGTTGGAATAACAGGGATGCTTGCTAGAATTGGCGGTGTATTGAGTTAATGAGAGGATTGCGTGATGAAGATTGTTGATGTTCGGCCGATGGTGGTGGAGAATGATCCGCCTTATATCGGGGGGCAGCATTTGCTGTTTGTGCAGGTGGTTACGGATGAGGGGATTGTGGGGCTTGGGGAGCGGGTTACGGGTAGCGGGTATTCGGGGAATGTGATCGATTTGCAGTCGATGATTTCGCTGCTGGAAGAGTACGGTCGGTATGTGCTGATCGGGGAGAATCCGTTCAATATCGAGTTGCTGTGGGCAAAGATGTATGGGAATCGGCACGATTTCCGACATCCGAGTCTGCACTCGACGCCGGCGATCAGCGCGTTGGAGATGGCGTTATGGGACATCGTGGGTAAGGCGACGGGGCAGCCGGTCTACAACTTGCTGGGCGGAAAGTTTCACGAGAAGCTGCGGGCGTATGCGTATATGCCGCAGCCAGAGGGCGGATTCATGGCGAACCCGGAGGCTGCGGGTCCGATCGCAGAGAAGCTGCTGGAAGAGGGGAACACGGCTTGCAAGATCGATCCGTTCACTCCGCTGTTCCCGGGTCCGCGTGATGTCGGGTTGCCGGAGATAACGCAGGCGGCGAAGATCTGGAAGGCGATCCGGGATGCGGTGGGGAACGAGTTGGAGGTGGGTATTGGGACGCACGGTCAGTTGACGACTTACAGCGCGATCCGGGTGGCGGACTTCTTGGAGGAGTATCACCCGTTCTGGTTTGAGGAGCCGGTGCCGCCGGAGAACATCGAGGAGATGGCGCGGGTAGCGGCGCACACGTCGATACCGATCGCGACGGGTGAGCGGTTGGTGACGAAGTGGGAGTTTTCGAATCTGCTGGAGAAGCAGGCGGCGCAGATCATTCAGCTGGATCTGGGTCAGTGCGGCGGGATTATGGAGTCGAAGAAGATAGCGGCGTTGGCGGAGGCGCACTATGCGGTGATAGCGCCGCACATGTATTGCGGTCCGATAGCGGCGGCAGCGGCGGTTCAACTAGACACGTGTTCGCCAAACTTCATGATTGCAGAGGCGAACCAGGGTCCATTGCACAAGATCATCTTCAAGGAGCCGCTGGTGTTCGAGAACGGGTACTATATCCCGCCGACGGGGCCGGGGCTGGGGGTCGAGTTGGATATGGATGTTGTTAAGAGTAGGTTGGTGGGGTGAGTTAGTTCTCGTTTTTGTGGGAAGACTTGCTGCTAGACACTGTTTGAGCCTCGCGTTCAGCTTTGCGACCAGCTTCGAAACCTTTTTTGTAGGCTTCTCGACGCTTTTTGGCCGCCCGATCGCGGTACCATTCTCTGAGAACCACTAGTACCTCCAGTTCAATGATTGTCGTTACGGCGGCTACGAAAATAAGAGGAGCAGCGCCGCTGGTTACGTTTACGATGATGTTTGCAATGTTATCGTGCGTTTTGGGTGTAGCATCGGTCCACCACAACAGGAAGATGAGGGGTGCGGTGTGGGTTACTAGGAGCAGGTAGAACCACGGGCCGAAATCGACGGGCACGCTCCAGATTGAGACGCGACGTTCGGAAGCATCGACGGCAATGTCGGTCAGTTGTTCTTCGCGGTCTTTTTCACGCATTGCGCCATGTTATGATACATGTGTGATGTTATTCGAGTGGTGTTGGCAGAGATTTAAGAATTGTGGCTTGGCGCGGGTTCAGGGTGACGGCGGGATGAAGATGGAGTATTCAGAGATGGGGATGCGTTCGCTGTTGATGTCGGCCCATAGGAGGATGGTGTAGACGCCGTCTCCGTGTTGGGCTAGGAGGTTGGAGATATCGGCGGAGATGGTGAAGTTTTCGCTGTCTGAAGTCCACTCAAGAGCCGTTATCCAGGGGTAGGTCAGCTGGCGACTTGCCCGGTCCCGGCTCGAATCGAGTGCTTGCTGCCAATTGTTGTGAGCATCGTCGCCGGACATAGGGGGAGGAACGTCCGAAGGGATGTCGTAAGGGTCCGGGCACTGCAAGGAATCGACGTTGATCGTAGTTTCATCTTCGGCGTAGGACCAGTCGTCTCCCGGAGGTGGGCGGATTCCAGCTATGGCAAGGCCGTTGGAGTAACAGTACGTTCGAGAGAGTTGGCCTCGGGTCAAAGGTTCCAGAGGCGGGTCGTAGTAGATGGCTATGGTTCCGGATTCGCTGGAAACATGCGCGCCGTTTTTGGTTTGGCCACTGAGGGTTAGGATTCCTGAATCTATAGACGGTTTGGTGTCGTATTGGATGTAGTCGCCGACGAATAGTTGAACGAACCAGATGGTGGGTGCCCGGTATGTGAGGCCGATGCCGACTTTACGGTGGTGTGAGTTGAGAATGTTTTGGCGATGGCCCGGACTGTTCAGGAAGCGGTCCATCGCGAAGTCGATCTGTTCCCTTGGCGTTTCTAAGTCGTAGTTGTCCAGATCTTCCGGGCAGAAGTCGATAGCGAAGACGTTTTCGGCGGAGTATTGTTCCCCGCCGCCGAGCGTGTAGCGCATGTAAGGCTTCATGCCGTCGGTACCCCAATGTCCACGGGTGCAGGCATCCCGCGACTGTTCGGCGTGGGATTGAGCAGCAGGGTTTTGGTCGAGGGTTAGCTCAGTGACACCAGCGTCGGTTCGGGCATCGTTGACGAGGGTTAGGGCGTATTCGACGAGGTCGGCGCGTTCGGATTGGGTTAGGGCCGAGGGAGTTGGTGTTTGAGTGGTAGCACAGGCTACCAAAATAAAGAGCGCGATGGTCAGAAACAAGATCTGTACCGGGCTTGGATATTGCGACATAACCACGTCGCTGGATAGACGTTTTCGCTAGTGTTGGATCGTGCTTTTTGGCAGTGTGGTCAATCGGAAGAGGGGCGTTCTCGGTTTGATTCGCGGCGGAGGTTGGCGGGATTGATGCGTTGGAACAGCGACGGACCCCATCTTGTAGGTGCTCTGAGGTCGACGTTGACGGCTTCGACGTTGCGGAGTGTGTCGACGGTGGTTCGGGCGAGATGTGCAGCTAGTCGGGTTGGGTCGACCGCTTGGGGCACGAATCTTCTTAGGCGGCGGGGGCGGAAGAATCCGGCGCCGGCGATGACCCAGCGTTTGATCCAGAACATCCAAGCGACCAATGCTGCTGCGAAGACGCTGATACCGACTACTATGTGATAGCCCCACCTGAATCCAATGCCGGGCATGTTCTCGAAGTTCATGCCGAAGAGCCCGGCGATCAAACCTAATGGCAGGAATACCGTGGCAACGATCGACAGCACCTTCATAATTTCGTTCTGGCGGTTTCCCACTACCGAGAGGTATGTCGCGAGGGAGGTGTCGGTGCGTTCTCGGATGACATCATTTGATGCTTGGACGCGGGTCAGATCGTCGGCGAGGTCTCGGAAGTAGAGATCGACGCCGTGTCCGATCAGATCGAACTCTCTTCGTCCCAATCGATTCAGCACTTCTCTTTGAGGTGCCAAGGCACGATTCAAGCTGAGGCAAGACCTTTTGAGAGACATCAACGCGATCAATGCGGATTGATCCGGGTCGGTGAGAACCTGCTCCTCGATGGCATCAGCGCGGTCTACCATTCGATCCAATGTGGGTAGGATCGCTTGTATGAGGGCATCGAAGAGGGCATGGGCGAAGAAGGCGGGGCCTTTCATCATCGGGCGTCCGTCGATTTCGACGAGCTGCTTGACGGCTTCGACGCTGGGCATCTCGGAATTGTGGACGGTGACGACGAAGTTGTTGCCGATGAACATGCCGATGTCCGTAGTCTGGACGACTTCGGTCTCGGCGGTGTAGTCGACGCTACGTGCGTTCACGAAGATGTAATCGCCGAAGTCCTCGACGCGTGCGGATCGGATGACGGGGTTTATGGCGCCGTCTACGACAAGCGGGTGGAACTGGAACTCGTTGAGCAGCAGCTCGCGCTCGTCGTCCCCGGGTTCGAAGCAGTCTAGCCACAGCAGACCAGTTTTCGACTGGTGAGCAGTTTGGACCGCTTCGGCGTCGATGTTGCAGTGGATTTGGTTGTCGGCATCGAGGTAGTGGGCGATCAATGACATGGATTGACCTCCGCGCTAGTTGGTTATTCAGTCGTACGGTTGTCCAACCATTATCCACTAGCTTTTTGGGTTGCGATGAAGCGGTGTGGAGCCGACGACTACGGCGGGATATCGAGTTGACCTTGAGTGTTATCACCCCAACACTCGGGCGTGCCATCGTTTCTGATCGCACAAACATGGAAACTACCTGCATGGATCGATACCATGTTTGTCTGTACGGGAGTATTAGTGATGATGCCCCATGCATTATCGGTTCGAGGATTTTGGTTGTTGAAGTCCATCAGGTGACACTGCGGTCTGCCATCCTCAAGTAAGCCGCACAAAAAATCTGCGCCAACGGTTATCTGTGTGAAGGGGCCTACAAAAGGTTTTTGAGCTGCCCCGTCCTGCCAACAGACCGCGTCACCGTCGTTGCGTAATGCACATTTCGTATGATCCGACGCACCAGAAGCGATTGCAGTGTAATGTCCATCACGCAAAGTTTTGGGTGCCGTACCATACTGCCCCCAGCATGAGATTGAACCGTCGGCGCGTAACCCACAAGTCGAGTTTGAACCGGATTCAATGGCGACAAATTTCTCATTTTCTGGCGGTGTGGACTGACGACCAGCGTTCTGCGACCCCCAACAAATGGGTGTCCCATCTAGTCGCAAAGCACAAGTATGGGCATAGCCGGCAGAGATCGCCGCAAATCTGTCGTGAACGGGCGGTTGGGCTCTGCCTTCAGAGTCCCTACCCCAGCAAACGGGAGAACCGTCTGGTCGGAGACCGCATGAGTGCTCGCGTCCTACCGTTACCGATATGTATTTCTCGTGGGATTCGTTCAGCAGAAAATTCTGGTCACCCCAACATACCAATGTTCCATCGATCCGAAGTTCACAGGTGTGAAATCCAGAAGTTTCGACGATGGGCAAGGTCGGGGGAGGGACGATCCTACCGGTGTCGTCGGGAGTGGCTACGGGCGACACAGGGTCTTCCGGTCCTGTCTCGCCGCGAGCTTCAATTGGCACCGGTACAACGCGTTCGACGATTACAGTGACGGGCACCTGTTGTTCGACGATAACGGTTGCTGGAACTTCGACGCGTGTTTCAACTTCAACTGTTACAGGTACTTCAACAACGCGGTCAACTTCGACTTCAACTGTTACCGGTACTTCGACGAAGCGATCGACTTCCACAGTCTGTGGGACGCCAATGAATCGGTCCACTTCTACAGTTACTGGCTCATTGACAACCTGAAGAACTTGCTTTTCGACCTCAACGGTTTGTACCAGGGTCCTGCCTACATAAACGTTGCCTGAGAATTCAACTATCCCAGTTGCGAACGCGGCTATGACAGCGCCAACAAGCGCAACGAACGCTACCGCCCAGAAGATGGCACTTCTGAGGATTTTGCTAGTTAACGACTGATTTTGGTACTGCATTCGGTTGTCCGGTCAAATCCTTCGCAGATTTTACAACGAGGGCTAGCCATTGTCGTTCGCGGCAGTACGCAGGAGACAGATGGCTAACAGAAATTCTGTGTGAAAAAGACCTTGCCGTCACCAGAGATGGCGATGCCCATACCGGCGCGGTCGTAAGACGGATCGAGGATGTTTTGCCGATGCCCGGGACTGGTCATCCACCCATTCACCGCGTTACGGGCTAATTCCTCGATCGTGAACCAGTCATACGAAGTAATTCTGCCACTGACTGTTTGAAAGGAATCAAATAGCCAGCCTTGATGAATATTTTCCGCTAGGCCGTATGTGAAGTATGAGCCGTAATCCTTGCGACAATCGTAGCCCGCTCTTTGGCCGCGGTCAGAGGGATCTAGACCCTCAGGATTGTCGTGTGAGAAAAAGTTCCGTGATGCCATATCTTCACTGTGAGAACGGGCAATGACTCTGATTTTCTCGATATGGTCTAACGGCTGAAATCCGTGCGTCGAGCGTTGAGCGTTAATCAAGTCGTGCGTCAGAGCCTCCAATTGAAGAACGTTGATGTTGGACGCTTGCTTCTCTATGGGTGACACGGTTGGCGTGGGCGGTACCGGTGAGGGGGTGGGCGATGGCACCGGGGTAGCGGTAGGCTCCGGTGTAGGTGTTGGGCTAGGCGGGATGGGAGTTGGTGTGGGCGTCAGTGTAGGTATTGGTTGCAATGTGGGGATTATTGCGAGAGTTGCCGCCACAGGCGGAGTTGGGGATTCCTGAGACGGTGTAGGTGAAGGAAGTAGAGTCGGCAACGCGGGAATCAGCACTGGCCCTTCGGGTGTAAGTTCAGGCGAAAGCGTGGGCAACACAAACGTTGGTAGCGGCTGTTCTGTCGCAGTTGAAACCAACAAGGGCGTTATCGCAAAGGTCGACACTGGTTGCGGCGTGGTCGTTGCGATCACAGTTGGTTCATTTTGAGGCGTCGCCACCGCGGGTATCAGTGTTGGGCTAGGGTCAAAATCGATTTTGGCTTCAGTTTCTACTGGACGTATCTGAGCGTGGGTAGTGACAGGTTCTCGCGGCTCGAAAAATGAGCGGAAATTGTCGCGCCAGTCTTGGGATACGTCAGGTTGGATAGCGCTGATTAGAAGGTATCCGCCGATTACGCACACGAGTATCCAAATAAGTCTTTTCAATGGTTGCGGATTCCGTGCTTGCCTTGTTTATACGCGATCAACTGAATAAGTTTGCCCATTCTTTCATAAGCGAGTCGGTAGCATCGGGCGCTGTGATCGTGAGAATGAGATAGGTGACGATCAAAGATATAAGTGCGAATGCAGTTAAAGTCCACAGGATTGACCGTATCCTGCGTATCCGTTTTTCGTGCGCAAGTCGCTCGCTTACTTCACGTTGTCGGTGTTCCTCAGCTCGCTGGTGTTCGAAAACTTCAGTGAATGCACCCGGCGGATGATGTCGCGGAGGTCGATTTGGATGTGTGGAACTGCCAGTGCGGTTGCACCTAACGCAGGTGCAATAGGCAGGATGTTTGCCTTGGGCGTATCTCCAGCGTTCTGCCATGCGCGCTTACTATCCTGCTCCCGCCGCGCCGCCCCTCTGGATTCCGACTTTCGCCGCAATGGGTAGCGCGTTAGCTACTACATCGTCATTTCGCTTTAGCAATGTTGAGCGGATATCACTTGTATCGCATCCCAACGCCATGGCAAGTTTGCTAGAACCTTGCTCGGGGTCGATGCCTGTTAACCGCCCGACCAATTCCCAACTTGGTTCAAAATCCGAAATGTCGGTACAGCGGATGTTTGCAGTCATGTCTGAGCGATCAAAGACGATTGATACCCAATCTCCGAGTTTGGCACCGCGTTGTTCAACGATTTTGCGGATTGATCCCATGTATGGTCCGGAGTTTGAGCTGGCTCGAAAAGTCACTCGGATGATGCTTCCACAATTAGATCCAAATTCGAGGTTGTCGCCGATTTCGACACCGAGTATCTTCCCGCACGCGTAAGATATCGTTCTGCTGCTTCCTCGAAGAATATCTTTGTCGACTTCAAATAGCAGAGTGACTCGGCTCGACCCTAAGTAGAAGATACCTTTGGTGTCGTAAAATGTAACACTGCTATACTCGAACGGCTCATTGTTTGATCTGAGGCGAACCCATCCATCTTGTTGCACAAACATAGGAGCCGAGCAATAACTGCGAACCGAGCTTTCTTTGATGTCTTTGTCATTCGCGATTCTGCGAACTAAATCCGACATGTGTACCGGACCCTCTGCATCAATGAGGACACCCCGAATCGCGGCGGCGATGCTGGAGTAACTTCCGATGTTCCAAGACCTAAGAGAGTATTGCGATGGAGAGCTACGGATTATGCGCCGATCATTCCTGGCCGCGTTTTGACACGTTCCGCGCGCTCCTTGCCATCCAATATGGGCGATCAATTCATCCAATCTACAGGGGCGTCCGATGTCAAAAAGCGCAAATGCCAACTTGTCGCCAACGTTAGTGTTCCACCGAACATACTGATCATTGATGTACCGGATAACCCCATCGCGCGTTAACCAATCTCTGTGGAAAGCGTCGTGCAAACCCCATTCGCGGAGCCGGTCCAGCGCGAATTCTGGATCGATGCAGCTAAATTCGTCAGCAGAAGCCAATATCTCGTCCATCGGGTCAGAGCTTAAAGAAGAACGAAGAACTAACCAATCGTGTCGTTGCACATAAGGACCGGCTAATTTCAACAACAGTTCGAAGTAGTTTGACGCGGCACCTCGATCTTCGATTATTGAAGAGACTCGATCGACCGGACAAGCTGTGCCTAACTGATACCTAATTGCTTCTATGCGCCACCTTATCGGCGAACCCTTCTCGCTATGCACAAATTTGTCAAGCCTGCTGACAACTCTCCGCTCCATGTCTTGGACGCCTTGACGCGATATCCCTAAATCACGTCCGATTTCTTCCAATGTCGAGGACGCGGAAAGCCTCGAGATTCGTTCATCGAAGACTCGAGTTCCATGCGCATTCAAACCTGCGCGCCAACCAGCGACGACCTGATCAACCTCACTGATCCCGTCCTGTAGCGTAGCTGATGCTGAGTTCCTCCACGCTTCAAGTGGGGATTCATGTGAATGAGCATGGGCGATCGCTTCACCGACGGTCTCAGCATCAGTTTCGGCAACCGCCCATCGCGCGAAATCGGATATTAGACGACCAGGGTCTGGCGTTGGGTTGTTCTCAGTGGTTTTAAGTCGATCTAACCTGTGCATAAATCGAGTTTACTCCAAACTGTCCAGATACTCCTGCATCGTCGCATCCGACGGGGGGTAGTATTTGCCGGGGCGGACGTTTTCGTTGAGGATTTTCTCTTTGACGTAGTTTTCGACGCCTTCGTGTTCTTCAACCCAGACTACGGCTTCTTCGGCGAACCAGGAGGGGACTACTACGCAGCCGTCGTCGTCGCCGACTATGACGTCGCCGGGGCGCACTAGCGCGCCGCCGCATTGGATGTCGCAGTTTTCGTATGCGGGGTCGGCCCAGGGGCGTCCGCCGTAAGGGGAACGTTCTTGGGCGTAGACGGCGAAGCCGTAGTTTTCGTCTTCGAGGACGCCGAGGTCGCGGATTGCGCCGTCGGTGACGAGGCCGTCAGCTTTGTTCATCTTGAGTTGTAGGAGTTTGACGTCTCCGGCGACTGCTGCCCACTGCTTGCCCATGAGGTCGGCAACTAGGACGTCGCCGGGTCCGCAACGGGCCATGGCTCGATATTCGGGGGAATCTTCGCCTATTTTGGTCTCGACGTCGAGGTCCGGACGTGGCGGTAAGAATCGGAGCGTGCGAGCACGTGCGGCGAGGCGAGTGCCGGGAGTGAAGTTGCGGACGCCTTCCATGAATGGGAGGGAGACTCCGGCGACGTTTGCGACGGCGGCCCAAGTGGTGGCGATTGGGAGTTTGCGGAAGCGGTCGAGAATGTCGTCAGAGACGTCGACGGGTTCGAATGATCGGTCAGCCATTAGTGGAGTGCCTTTCAGATGGTTATTTTTATTGGCGATGTTGATGATACCGCACGGGGTGTTTGAACCGGGACGGGCATGATTGGAAAGATGGGCTGTGATGAAGGATGTTTGCACAACCACCGTCATACCCGCAGGCACCGTCATACCCGCGTAGGCGGGTATCCAGAGGGGTGGGCAACACAGGAGCGGATCCTCCTGCCTGACACGCCGCCCTCGAGCATGTCATTCTGAACGTAGCGCCGCCCTCGGTCATGTCATTCTGAACGCAGCGCAGCGGAGTGAAGAATCTCACACCGCATCCCTAGGACGACCTTGTGAGATTCCTCGCTGCGCTCGGAATGACAGGCCGTCCTAGGCCACGTCATTCTGAACGGCGCCTCCCGCCACGTCGTCCTGAACGGA